>JAISCT010000046.1 GCA_031265355.1 Oscillospiraceae bacterium
GGACGCAATACTTCGCGGATAAATAAGCTTCTTTTTGGCCCCCCTTAGTGGGCGCTGCTTTCGGTTATTCGTGGGCAACTGGCCTCGGCTGTGGTTTCCAACGTGTCCAAGTCCGGGAAAGGGACATTCATGATGGTGAGTGCCTTGCGGTCTATCGCTATCGGTGTGTATGGCATATCCGTTAACCTCCGTCAATTACTCCGTCATTGCGGCCTTAACCCACAGCACGCTTCCTATGCGCTTCAAGCGAGGATCCGCGCGTCCGCCGGGGGCGGGCGCGGATCCTCGCTTGTTGTTTTGTCATCTATCAGCCTGGGGCTCAGTCTCCCGGGTCTTGCGGGTGGTGGTAGTTCCAGTCCCCAATCATTTCCAGGGAGAGCTTGACGCGCAGGTATAGGTTTTCCTCCGCTATCTGGTCAAACAGGGCCGCATTTTCGGGGGTCTGTTCGGCGGTCTTCAGCGTGACCGTGAGCGAGGCCTTATTGGCGTCCTCGTCGCCCGGGTCCCGCGGCGGGAGGTAGTCCTTCTTCTCCGGATCGGACACGACTGGCAGACGCTCCCACGGGCCCTCTTCTCTGCTCTCGTCCACCAACGGCCAATGCCAGCCGTCCTTCCCGTCTTCCAAAGACACCACCTGGACCAACTCGCTGGGCAGCAACACCTGAACGCCTTTCTCCGTCTCCCAGACCCACGTCACATTGGCCCGGACATGCACGCCCGACGTTCCGGTGTTTCTGAAATCCGCCGTCAGCGGATACTCAGTACCCGGCTCGACAGAACCGACCCAGACGCCGACCGGATACTCCTCCGAATCCGAAGCGCCCGAGATGGCCCCCATGGTACCCTTGATACCATTCCCGACGGAGTATGAGAAGTAGGCGTATGTCCCCCCTATGACCAGCACGACCATCAGAAAGATAAGGACCAGCGGCAGCAGATAACGGTGCAGGTTTTTCATCATGGATCACTCTCCTTTGCGGGGCCACAAGAAGCCCCACAGGGAAGATTCCGGCGCAATACGTATCTTACCCCGTATTGCGCCGGAACCAATCAGGAATCAGACAATAGCCTCATTCAATCCGCCCCGGCGGGCAGGGTCACATAAGAACATAAGTCTCAGCTGTTTCTGAGATACTCCAGCCACTGCCGCGGAGTGATGGTGGCGGAAGATCTGGAGAACTTTACGCCGTCCTCTCCAACATACTGTATAAAGAGATCCCAATACTCTGGCAAACCAAAGACATCGGCAGCCGCCTCATTGTATTTACCCTGTGTCACCTCTAATGAGAATCCCTCAAATCTCGCATCCGCATACTCATTACCCAGATACTTGGGATCATCCTTGTAGGCTTTCCGCGCATATGTCAATGTGTCAAAGTACGATTCAATATAAGCTGACTCCGCACCGGCCTGGAAATAGATCAGTTGAGCACCCACGAACTCAGGAGGAAGTTGTTCAACTTCAATACCATACTCGTCCAGGTACCATTCGGCAAAAAACTCCAACTCGTCCGCGGGGAGCTCTTCAAGAACATAAGCCGTGATAGTTGCCGGCATACCAGGCAGCCACTCCATCTCAACCGGATCCCACCAACGATCATAAAAAGCAGCCGCAGCAACCCCAGAGTCAATTACATGCGCGTTGATCTCAACACTGCTGTCCTCTGGATCAACTCTCGGGAAGCTGAAGCCCGCGCTGATCCCATTCTCCCGCGGAGTAGGCGGAACAGCTCCATTATCCAAGAATGTGTCTTCAACCTTCGTGTAGTCGGTCGGGTAAACCGCAAGGTCCGGATCCACACCCGCATTCAAAAGTCTAACATCCATCTTGTGGACTAACACAACACCATCATTTTTGCTCTTGCTGGGGTCAAAATATCCATAGTCATCCAGTGTCGCATAATAATCGACACCGGGAGTCGGAATCTTGATGCCCGGCTCAAAATAGAAACCTTCGCCAAAGAGGTCCGTAAAGTCGATGAACTTGTAGTCCACCGCGATGGAGCCAAAGCTGCCGCTACCGCCGGCACTGGGGAGAGAAAGCTCATACCATGCATAGGTGGCGCCGATCATTAGTACCAGCGCGGTTACGATGGCGCCGACACTCATCAGGGCCTTTCTGCTCTTCAGAATCTTCTTCATTGCGTTACACTCCTTCTTACATATCACTTGTTTTTTGAGTCTTCCGTGCGGGGTTACGCGAAACGCAGGGATTTTCTCTTGACGCTTCTTGCTATGTCCATTTCCTGACTTCCATTGCATGCCCCCTTGCGGTCATGTTGCGTTTTGCGTCTGTGGTTTACTCTTTCGAAAAGCGGATCAACTTGATCAACTCGACGACAATGATAATGGTGGCGGGGAGAATCACCAGGAAGATGAGCCCCCAGATTGTGCGCAGCTGGTCGACGACGTAGCCGAGAAACGGAATCTGAAACCGCACCACACCGAGCAAGTCCCAGCTGTAGGAACGTTCGCTGTCCGCCCTGTCGTTCGCGTCTCCCTTCGTCACATAGACGAAATCGCTCGGGCCCATGGGTTCTATGGAGACGACGCGGTGGGTGACCAGCTCCTCTAAGTTCCGGCTGTAATATGTAATGACATCCCCCGGCGCAACGTCCTCGGGCGGAATCTCTTGGGTAAACACAACGGACCCAACCGGGTACGCCGGCTCCATACTGCCGCTCAGTACCATGAACATCCTGTACCCCAGCAGCGACACCCCGTTGACACCGCTCCGGCGGCCGAGCAGCAACACGGCAAACAGAAACAATACAAACGCGACGACCAACACAGTCAGCACCGTGCCCAGTATGCCAAACGCCCGCCGCAGGGGGGACTTCTTCTTCCGCTCCTTTGGAGCGGTCAGTTCCTCCGTCTCCGTCTCCGCGGCCTCTTCCGTCTCTACAGACTCCGCCGGCGATACGGAATCCTCCGCCTCCGGCGTCTGCTTCACAAGCGCGGCCCAGTCGACGTCATCCAGCGCGGACTTTTCCAATATGTCACCCGACGTTGGGCTCTCCGACTCCGGCTCGACCGCGGACTCGGGCGGCCGCTCCGCCGCGCGGGGATTCGCCTCGGCGTTTTCCCCGGCCACACCGGGGGTTTCATGATCGAACAGCGTTACCTACCTCCTACTGTCGGCCGGCCCCCGGCCGCACTCAGCCTCCGGCGCCGCCGCTGTCGGGCGAGACGTCGTCCGCCTCCGGGGCGTCGCCGGACCCGCCGTCCGCCGGCATGGCCTCCGCCAGCGGATCCTCGGGCTCCGCCGCGTCCAGACTCGCACCATCCGGCTCCGCCGCGTCAGACTCCGGCGTATCGTCGTCGTCGTCCGCCGGGGCGGCCTCGCCGCTCCGCTCGGACGGCCCCGGACCCACCAGGAAGTCCACCGTCAGCACATGGCCGAACACATCGTCGGACGCTTCATATACCAGCGTGACCCCGCGGCGGTCGGAAATTCCGCTTCTCACCGTCACGGTCGCGCTGTCACTCTCCTCGCCGTCGGCGGAGAGAAGAACAAATCGATACCCAAGGGGCACATACCCGGGCCCCACCTCATAGACGCCATCCGGCAAGAACACGTCCGCCGGGCCGGCCCCCGGTGCGAGCAGGTACGTAAACCGGCCGCCCTCCCGCGAGAGCAGTATCTCAAACTCGGGCGATTCATCCGGCGCAGGCGCGTCCGCCGGCCATTGGACCTTCAGCGCCAGCGGCAACTTCACGGCTTCCGCCGGAGGGGGCTCCACATCCACCGCGGGGATTTCCACCGGGGTCTCCTCCAGCGGCTCCTCCGGCGCTTCCTGCACCGGCTCCTGCACCGCGGCGGGGGCTTCCGGCTCCGACACGGGCGATGATTCATCCGCCGGCTCGTCCAATTCGTCCGCCGAGGGCGCCGGACCCGCAGGCACTTCGGCATCCTCGATCTCGACGACCGTCTCCTCCGCCTCGGCGGGGAGTTCCTCGCCATCTGGCGGCGTCTCAGACGCCGCCGGTTCGATCATATCGACTTCAGCCACATCGGCCTCAGCCGCCTCGCCGTCTAACGCGGGGGCGCCTAGATCCGCCGGGGTCTCCGCATCCAAATCTTCTGTATCTACATCTACACTCTCTGTGCCCCCGACCTCCGCCGGAACATCAGGATCCGCCG
The DNA here is from genome assembly GCA_031265355.1 of Oscillospiraceae bacterium. Classification (NCBI taxonomy): domain Bacteria; kingdom Bacillati; phylum Bacillota; class Clostridia; order Eubacteriales; family Oscillospiraceae; species Oscillospiraceae bacterium. The sequence goes on from JAISCT010000046.1 coordinate 4,145, forward strand.
GGTCCACAGGCTCCGGGGAAACCGGCGCCGCCGGTTCGCCGGCGTCCGCCGGCACGACACCCTGAACGGTTTGCTCGGACACACCAGGAAACTCGTCCGGCCTGTCCGAACGCGCCGCGAACGCCACCGCGGGCCCCACCGACAACGTCAGCAGTACGGCCAGCATACAGGCGACCCATGGGACACACGAGCGACCCAATCTCTTTCTCTTCATGAGGTACCCCCTCATCTTGTTCAGCCGTCCCTTCACAGGTGCATCTTTTCCGCACAAACAACGGGAATTGTCCCTCGCAACGGCCTTTTTGTGTGCTCTTCTTCTCATCTTCCGCAATGCCTATATAAAGCTATCGAATTCTATGCTTCTGCTCTGGCACTATTATAACAAGTTGTTTGACATTTGTAAAGAGTTTCTGTCAATTTTATTCTATAAAAAATATTTTGCCCGCCCCGGCCCCTTTGAAGGGGGATATGCGGGACTTCATGTTTGGACATTTACCCCATAACTACGCCTAAAAAACGCCAAAACACATGATCTTCAGCACTTTTGCGGGATGTCCTCCGCACGCCTTAGGCCCCCGCCGGACGGCGCGCGGCGCCCGCGATTGACGCGCCCCGGCCAAACCGCTATAATAGAGCGGGGTGAAAAGCAGACCCGCGGACACCCCGCCATTTTGGGCCGGAGCCGGACAGGCCCGCGGCCTTGGACAGAGGTAACTATGAAGCAGGAACAGATCCGCAACATCGCCATCATCGCGCACGTCGACCACGGGAAGACGACGCTGGTCGATCAGATGCTCCGGCAGGCCGGCGTCTTTCGCGAAAACCAGGCGGTCGCCGAACGGGTGATGGACTCCGGCGACCTGGAGCGGGAGCGGGGCATCACCATCATGGCCAAGAACACCGCCGTCCATTACGGCGGCTGCAAGATCAACATCGTGGACACCCCGGGCCACGCCGACTTCGGCGGAGAGGTCGAGCGCATCTTAAAGATGGTGAGCGGCGTGCTGTTGCTCGTGGACGCCGCCGAGGGCCCGATGCCGCAGACCCGGTTTGTCCTGGAGCGCGCGCTGGCGCTGGGGCACCGCGTCATCATCGTGATCAACAAAGTGGACCGGCCGGACGCGCGCGTCTATGAGGCGTGCGACGAGGTGCTGGAACTCCTTCTCGACCTGGACGCCAGCGCGGAGCAGCTGGACTCGCCGATCCTCTTCTGCTCGGCGCGGCGGGGGCACGCCTCCCTGACGCCGGACGACGCCGGGTCGGACCTCACCCCGCTCTTTGAAAAGATCCTCTCTCACGTGCGTCCGCCGGAGGGGGACCCGGACGGCCCGGCCCAGATGCTGGTCTCGTCCGTGGACTACAACGACTACGTCGGCCGCGTGGGCATCGGGCGGATCGAACGCGGCGTCTTTTCCGCGGGGCAGGAGGCAATTGTCGTCTCCCACGGGGGGGACCGCCCGGAGCGGCGGGCCAAGATCGCCGCGCTGTATGTCTTCGACGGCCTGCGCCGCGAACCGGTCTCCCAGGCCGGCGCGGGGGAGATTGTGGCCTTTGCCGGCGTCGCCGACATCACAATCGGAGAGACCGTGTGCTGCCCGGACGTACCGGAGGCGCTGCCCTTTGTGGAGATCACCCAGCCCACGATTGAGATGACTTTCAGTGTCAACGACAGCCCCTTTGCCGGGCGCGAGGGCAAGTACGTCACCGCGCGCCACCTGCGGGCGCGGCTGTACCGGGAACTGCTGCGCGACGTGTCGCTGCGCGTGACCGACACAGACTCCACCGAGGCCTTCCAAGTGGCGGGCCGGGGGGAGATGCACCTGTCGATCCTCATCGAAACCATGCGCCGCGAGGGGTATGAGTTTCAGGTCTCCACGCCGCGCGTGCTCTACCGCGAAGTGGACGGCGAACTCCTAGAGCCGATGGAACAGCTCGTGGCCGACTTGCCGGAAGCGGCGGCGGGCGCCGTCATTGAAAAACTGGGCGCGCGCCGGGGCGAACTGCTCTCCCTGCACCCGGTCGGAAGCCGGACGCGCCTCACCTTCCTCGTGCCGTCACGCGGCCTGTTTGGGTACCGCGGAGAATTTCTCTCCGACACCCGCGGCGAGGGCGTCATGCACGCGATTTTCCACGGCTACGCGCCGCTGAGGGGAGAGATCTCCCGGCGCGCCAACGGCTCTCTCGTCGCCTTTGAGTCCGGCGAGGCCGTCACTTACGGGCTCTATAACGCGCAAGAGCGCGGGGTTCTCTTCATCGGGCCCGGCGTCAAGGTGTACGCCGGTATGATCGTCGGGCAGGCGGCCCGCGCGGAGGACATGTCCGTCAATGTCTGCAAGCGGAAGCATCTGACCAACATACGCGCCTCCGGCAGCGACGACGCCCTGCGCCTGACGCCGCCCCGCCGCCTCAGCCTGGAGCAGTCCCTGGAATTTTTGGCCGACGACGAGCTCCTGGAAGTCACCCCCGAGAACCTTCGCCTGCGCAAACGCCTTCTCTCTCACGAACTTCGCATGAAAGCAAAAAAATCCGTGAACTACAATATGTAGTAGTTTCTTCGACCCCCACACCACGACTGAAACGACGGAACCATTGTACATCGTTCTTTTCCGTTTGTCAACTGTGTAAAATACGCCGCCGGCCGCTATTTTCTGGCGACTGTCCGCGCCGCCTGTTTCCCGAGCAATATGAGCAGCAGACTCGCGACGCCTATCAGGACGACGGCGCCGCCCGGGCGGAGGCGCAGATAGTAGGCGGCCGTGAGGCCCGACACCATGAAAAAGACCGCGAACCCGACCGACCAGAGCACCGTCTGTTTGTAGCTCCTGCCAAACTGCATCGCGCAGGCCACAGGGATCACCATGAGCGAGGAGACGATCAGCGCTCCCACCGTGCGCGCGGCCACCGACACCGTGACGGCGGTCAGAATCGTGAAGACGACGTTGACGCTCCGCACCGGAATGCCCGCGAGCCGCGCGGCCCGCTCGTCCAGCGCGATGTAAAACAGCTCTTTATATAAGAGGAGAAACGCGAGCATCACGGCGAGACCGACGGCGACGGCCATGCCCAGCTCAAAGTCCTGGATGGCCACGATGCTCCCGAACAGGAAGCTGTTGAAATTGGCGGCGCTCTGCACAAAACCGGACAGGACGCCCGCGAGGCCCACCCCCGCCGACAGGACAATGGCGATGGACATCTCGGCATACTGCGGGAGCCGTTTGCGGATCACCTCGATGCCCAGCGCGGCGGCGACACAGGCGGCGACCGCGCCGAGGACGGGGTTTATCCCCAGAATCAGCCCCGCCGCCACACCCGCGAGGGAGGTGTGCGAGAGGGCGTCGCCGATCATCGAGAGGCGTTTCAGCACGACGATGATCCCCACGCAGGGGATAATGACGGCGAGCAAAACGCCGACCACAAAGGCCCGGCGCATAAAATCATACTGCAAAATCTCAGGCACGGCCGCCCTCCTGACAGTTCATGGTCGGATAGTATTTTGTCGCCGCTTTGCGGCAACAAAATATTAGAATTTGGGTTGTGGGTTGCAGGTGCAACCCACGTTAGTATCTTGTCGCCGCGAAGCGGCAACAAATACAAGTTCATGGCCGGGGGTGTTTGTGCCGGTGCGCGAGCTCTTCGCTGAGCTGTTCCCGCCCCAGTTCGACCAGAGAGCCCTCCTCGAGGCACAGCACCCGCGACACGACCTCCGCCGCCCGCGCGACGTCGTGCGTGACCATCAGGACCGTGAGGCCGGTCTCCCGGTTTAGGCGCGCCAGCAGCGCGTACAGAGCCCGCACGGTTTCCGCGTCCACACCGGCGGTCGGCTCGTCGAGCAGCATGATCTCCGGCTCGCTCACGAGAACCCGCGCCAGCAGCACCCGCTGCTGCTGGCCGCCCGACAGCCGGCCGATCATCCGCTTCGCGCAGGCCTCCATGTCCACCCGCGCGAGCGCGCGGCGCACCCGTTCGCGGTGCTCCCTGCGGGGGAACCGGAACAGCCCCGAGAAGAGATGGGCCTGCACGATCTCCTCCACCGTGGCGGGAAAGTCCGCGACGGCCGCGAACCCCTTCTGCGGCACATAGCCTACCCGCGGCCAGTCCTTAAACTGGCGGATCTCCCGGCCAAAGAGGCGGATCTGCCCCGTGTCCGGCGCGATCTCCCCCAGCAGCAGGCGCAGCAGCGTGCTCTTGCCCGCGCCGTTGGCGCCGATGACGGCGGCAAAGTCCCCCGTTTGCAGCGAAAAATCGACCTTGGAGAGGACCGGCTCGTCCCCGTAGCGAAAACTCAGGCCGCGCACGGCGATCGCATCCGTCACAACACACAACTCCAGATAACAATTAACAGATAACAGATAACAGTCAGGAGACGCGACGCGTGGTACAGATAACTGTTATCTGTTATCTGTTCACTGTTATCTGTCCAACGCGGTACGCAGGGTTTCTAGGTTGTCACGCATCACGGAGATATAATCGGCGCCCGCCGCCAGCCGTTCGTCGCTTAGGCTCTCAAGAGGGCTCAGGACGCCGGTCTCGGCGCCGACGGCCTTCGCGATAACCTCCGCCACTTTCGGGCTCACCGTCTCCTCAAAAAAGATCACGCGGACGTCCCGCGCGCCGGCCAGCTCGATGACCTCCGCCAGCCGCGCGGGGTCCGGCTCGGCGTCCGGCGACAGGCCCTCGACCGCCACCTGGTTCAGCCCGTAAGCCGCGCACAGATATCCAAACGCCCGGTGCGAAACAACGACGTCCCGGTGCGGCAGCGGGTCCAACGCCTCGCGAAACGCCGCGTCCAGCGCGTCCAGCGCCGCCGCCCAGCGCGCGCAGTTTGTTTCGTACACCGCGCTGCCCTCGGGGTCGGCCCGCGCGAGGGCGTCTCGAATGTTCTCCATCTCCGCTTTGGCGCCGAGCGGGCTGAGCCAGACATGGGGGTCGCGCGCCTCCGCTTCGCCGGGCCGGGCCGGCGTCTCCTCCCCCGGCGGCGCGACGCCCCGCGACGCCTCCACAGTGACCAAGGCCTGGTTCTCAAGCGAGCCTAAGACATCGTCCACCCAATGCTCAAAGCCCGCGCCGTTGTAGACAAACACGTCGGCCGCCTCCAGCCCCGCGACGTCGGCGGCGGCGGGCTCCCAGTCGTGCGGCTCCGTGCCGGCCGGCACCATATTCACCACACGCACCCGGTCCCCGCCCACCTTGGCGGCGAAGTCGTACATGGGATAAAAACTCGCATACACCAGGAGCGTTTCCGGCGTCTCCCCCGTCTCCGGCCCGGACGCCGGCCCGCACCCCGCCAGTGCGCACAGGGCCAAAAGCCCCGCCGCACAGCGCATTCTTATATTTGGGTTGTGGGTTGCAGATGCAACCCACGTTATTAACTTTCGCAACTCTGGCCGTCCTCCCCGCCTACGATTCGCGTGACGCGCGTGGTTAGCGTCACCCACCCGCATTCATTATAGAGTCCGCCCCCGCCCCTGTCAAGAGAAATGCCTGTACAAAAAACCCGCTTTGTCAGCGGGTTTTTTGTCTTTGCCTCAAAAGACAAAATTGGCTCCCCAAGTTGGACTCGAACCAACGACCCTGCGGTTAACAGCCGCATGCTCTACCGACTGAGCTAAGGAGGATCATCTCTTACCGCGCGATAGATTACCACGTCCCCCGGCGCTTGTCAAGCCCTAAACAAA
>JAISCT010000047.1 GCA_031265355.1 Oscillospiraceae bacterium
TTCCAAGCCTGAGACATGAGACTATCACTATCACTATCACTATCACCATTATTATACACAAATTTACTGCACTCTATATGTGCCCAATAATTATTTTTAGAGCGGTGATGATACTCGACTATCTTCGCGTTTCTCCTTTTATTGCAATAATCTAAATATTCAGCAAATAATTTTGGGCTGGGGACTCCATGGCATATCAAAGAAACTGTCAGGAGGTTTGACGTGTTTTCACCATACAGGAATAATAACAATCCCGCAATTTGACAAGGCGTACCCATAAATAATACATGCAGACCATTGCGCAAATCATCGCGAACATATATGAAGCTATCATCGATTTCACTTTGAACATATTTCGAACCACATAAATTATCGCGTTCTGTAGTGCTCGTCGCTCGCATATGTATGGCTTTCAATTGTTCGGTATAACCGCATCCATAGACAGCGCCATCTTGCTCCAAGATGATATCGGAAAGAGCCGTAAACACACCGCCAGAAGATGATCTTTCTAAAACCGCTCTATCCTTATGCGTGGCGGCGTAACACTTATAGTGAGGGTGAAAATTTTCGACAACCTCATTGTCTATATAGGGACAGACCTTATGACACAGCCCGCAATCGACACATTGTGTTTTGTTAATTTTTGGATAAATGAAACCTTCTGCATCCGCTAGCATAACTATAGCGCCTGTAAGACAAGAACGAGCGCAAGCTGCACAGCCGCAACATTTTGTTTTATCTGAATAAACATAATCCATACGTAATAATCTCTCCTAATTTTCAATTATCCCGTCTAAATACTGTTTCGCTTCTTCGCGTTTATTTTGCAGTTTCTCAAAAACAGTCGAATAATCCGAAAGGGCAGTATAACTATCGTCGATTCTTTCAATGTCCCGCTCCATCAAATCAAGTATTTCAAGCAAACTTTTCACACGCGTATTAACTCCGTCTGCGCAGTTTATTTCCACAAAAAAATTCTTTTTCAATAATATTGAGAACGCTGTACCGTGAAACGAGGTTGTGTAAACAAGTTCAGCATTTGCAATAAGGCTGATAAATTGTTTTGGGTGCAATGCCTTAATGCGAACGATTCCAGGCAAGTCATCCAATCCGCTTTCTTTATATGGAGTGCTATATACAACTATGTATCCCGTTTCTTTTTGTGCTCTGCGCACAAAATCAAGCAATTTGTTATGGTGAGCCACTGTATATACAAAAATGAATTTTCTTTCTGGAACAAGAGATTTATCAATAAATTTCAAGTAGTCTGCTCCGTCGAGAAGCAATGTCGGGTCAATATGGACATAAGGTGTTTCCCTTGTATTAGAGGCAATATCCGTGACTCCGATTGGTTCTCGGAGTGATATGCCCTTAAAAGACTGCAGCCTTTCAAGAATTTTACTCTTGTATTGCTCGAAAATCTCTACTTTGGCAAAACTAGCCGCATATGAGTATTTATCTCTGTTACAGAAGGTGAGAAGAAAATCATCAAAACTATTGTCAGTCATTCTTCCATTCCATACTTGGTCGCTGCCAACAATAAAAATGTCATACAACTCATTTGCACTCTGGATATTCGCACATGAATATTTCTTGGTACTTAAAGCAATATTATTCTCTACAAAAGCTTTACATTCTCTGAAATGGACGGGATTACAGATTCTGCCCTTCAGAGTCCGTATTGCACCTATGCCTTTGGAAAGACTGACAAACTTAGTTTTTGGATCAAATAACGGCTTGAAAGAGTAATCCAAGTCGACTACATGAACACGCTTTGGTTGAATTTTTAAGATAAATTGTTGAAGCGCATACGCCTGAAGCACAGCACCCGGGCTCCGCTCTCTCACAAATGTTATAATCGCAATTTTTTTCATTTCTTCCGCCTCACAATTTTACAAATCATTCTATACAACCACTTAGGAGCAAAATATATAAGAATCGTATTTATAGTGATAATTCGACTGTCTGACAATTTAATAATTTGCAAAAATTCTTTAAATGTCAATCTGTAAACGCTATGTATAGTATCAATACTTCTTAATGCAGCTGCAATTTTTCCATCTCGCTTTGCAAGCAAATTTTGAAGTTCAAAAACCTTATCAATTTTTCCTTTTTCTTCAGGAAGAATTTTCTTAAAACTCTCGCAAAGACGATTATTTACAGTCATCGTATCTTGATAATTCTTATCATCAGAAACATTGGCGCATATACTGTTGACATTTTCACGGATATAGTAATTGTATAAACAAGCATCAACAAACGTAATAGTGTTGCATTTAAGCAAAACATCAGAAACAAATAATGTATCTTCGCCATATGAAATCTCCTCCGCAAACTGCAATCCATATATATTGAGATTGTCTTCACGCAACAAATCTCTTCTTAAAATCCGATTACATGGACCTCGCATAATTCTATACATCCTAAAGTCGGATAATACGAGTTTACAAAACTCCTTTACTTGGTATATGCTATTCTCAACCTTAATTTCTTGTGTCCCAATATCATAAATACATTTATACCCACATGTTGCCATATCGGCATTATTTCCCACCAGAGATTTTAACAATAATTCATATATATCCATTTCAATAGTATCGTCACTATCAACAAACCCAATATACTCTCCTTTCGCCACGTTCAGCCCTATGTTTCTTGCGCTAGATACACCACCATTTTCTTTGTGGATAACGATCACTCTTGCATCTTGTTGCGCATATTCGTCACAAATAATACCTGACGTATCACGACTTCCATCATCAACCAAAATCACTTCAATATCATGATATGTTTGCGCTAAAATACTATCAATACAGTTGCGAAGATATGTTTCAGCTTCATAGACAGGAACAATAATTGAAACTTTACCAAACTCCATTAATCTCACCCTATTTAAAAAAGTATAAATGCCTACCCAATCTGTAGGAATCACTAATAGCGCGCATTTTTCTAAACGTTGCCGGCACTCCAGCATATATTCCATTCTCTTCCGTCTCGCCTGTAAATGAACTGCCTGCTGCTAAAACTGAGCCTTTCGATAATCTGGAACCCGGCAAAACAATAGCTCGTGCACCAATCCAAACATTATCGTCAATATTAACTTTTTCTTTGAAAGATTCAAAGGTATCTGAATGCGCTTTGTGCGATGCCGAATATATTATCGCAAACATCGAAATCGAAACATTGTCTCCAATCTCAAGTCCGCCTCGACCATCTAAAATTGTGTATTCATTTACCATCGTATTCGCGCCAATGCGAATCTTCCACGGTAAGAATACGATGACCTTCATTGCAAGTCTCGAACCTCTACCGATTTTCATTCCAGCAACACAATATAATAGCCTGCGCAACCAATATGCGGGAATATTATTGACAAAATAGTTGAAAAATACGTAAATTACACCTGCGACAATCCGTCTTATTACTACTTTCATTTTAATCTAAACCCCCGCGCCAATCGATTGTTAACAAACTACTGTATTTCCTCCTTAATGCTATGACGACGGCGCAACTGAAGAAATAAACAATATATACCATCGTATCGTACAGAGGGTTCCCGGTCATACAATAGCAGAGGAAAAATATTTGATACCCTATTGAAAAAAGAGTAAATTTGCTTTCAATTGGATCCAATAATTTATTGTCCCTCCACAATCTTCTATACAAATCTAATCCTACCAGTAGTGTTTTGATAAATAAAAACATGAGAAGCACAAAACCAACGATACCAACTTCCAAAAGCAATTGAAGATAAACATTATGAACCTGAATATATTCTGTGCCCACAAATATGAAATTGTATTTTTGTGATAAGAAACGACTTACATCCGAATACATAAACCAGTTCCACCCTCTCCCAAAAATCGGATTCTGACTGAACAATTGATAGACAGCTTCATAAATATAATTTCTGCCAGTCATATCAGATAAATTACCGCCAGTAAATCGTTCCAAGGCGTTTCCGATTTCTGGAATCCATTGTGCCAATATGTAGACACCCACTAATAGCAAGACACCTACAAACAAGAATTTTATGATTCTTAAAAAATGGCCTGTTTGGATATAATAGATGAAAAAAAGAACGATGACTCCGAACAACAAGTGAGCCCTTTTTGTCGTTAATATTAACGCAAACAGAATTAAGATAAATGGGATCAATCCTTTTTTTATTATCTTTTTATTTGATATCATTTCTGTAAAATATACTATCAATCCTTGGGCAAGATACACTGCATTTGTAGAATAATGGAGAGTAAGTCCACTTTTGTATCCATCTAAATAAGGGCTCTCGCTTGTTGCATAAATAATAGGCCGATATAAAGAATATAACGACGGAAAAACAAAGAATAAGAGCGTACCTATAGCGTGAATTATTGTAAATATCTTCAGGACATCAAAAAAAGTGTTTATCCAGTTGGTCGAGTATGAAAGCATAAACACCAGTAAGACTGTTACAGAATAAAAGAAAGCGACGTACCAATAACCGTTGCGCAAATCCCAATTTCCATATATGAGGACCACTATCCCAAATACCAACCACCCATATTCAATTCTTCTTGTGCCCACTGAAATCTTGTTTATATTTGGTAAGGAAACAAAGCCTGCAAACACAACCGCAAACATCTTTGTCATCGTAAAGGCAAAACTCAAGTGCAATATGTCAATAAAATCATGCATTAATGCCTGAATCAAAAATACGACAATAACGAAGTTAAACCCTGCATTGCTGACAATAATATTGACACGATTATCTAAGTATTCTCTCCTTGTCGATAACTGCACATCCATGGTCAATTCGCTTCCTCTACTACAACAGATTTCAATACTTTCTCATATCCCTCTTTTGCCCTAGCATAAGTATAGAATCTGTGAAAAAGCTCCTGATTCTCCCGCGAAATCTGCTCTATCTCTTCATGACCCAATGCGATATACTTCTCAATCGCAATTTTATATTCACCAGGCGTGTTGGCGTGCCTAATGCCCCTCGCTCCAAAACACTCACTATATCCTACCAGAGCCTCGTCAGTACCCAGAATATGAAGCCCAGCCGCAAGCGCCTCCGCGATCTTCACTTTCATGCCAGCACCAACTGTAATAGGTGAAATATGGAGCGCGCCACGAGGGATGATGTCCGCCATGTGTTTAAAATTTTTATACAGCTTTACATTCCGCTCGTCCTTCAAGCGTTCCACAACTATTGGAGGTGGCTCAGCACCGGCAACGATAAAATTGACACTATCGCTCTCTTTGAAATAGACGTTCCAGACATTGTCTAAGAACCACAAAAGCGATGCTACATTCTGCTTAAACTGAAGACTCGACACAAAAACAATTGTTGGTTTCGGAGAGTTTATGGTAAGCCGGATTTCACTTTGAATACACGCTGGAATTATCTGATGATTACAAATCTCTCGTCCGTAAATTTCTCTCGTTCGCTTATAGTCCCTGTCAGACAAGAATATAAAAGAAGCACCATATTTCAGCGCAGCCTTTTCGTCCCTGACAACAAACATGCGTTCAATACGCGTGAATATTGTGCGTAATAGACTATGCAATTGTAGGAATGGCACAATTGCATAGTCGCATTCGACATTTTCAAAAGCAACTATGCAATTTGTCGCCTTATTTCGACGAGCTATACTTTTAGTAACAAACCCCAATCGCGAGCTTATTGAGATGACGATATCTGGACTATATGCAAAAATTTTCTCCCTATATTTAAGCCACATCACATACAAAGACGTGGTGTGACCGAATACTCTGGCTAATAAGTCAATCGATCTATTTTTTTTCAGTTCACAGCCGAGGTTTTCTTCGGGATTATTATCAGGAGAAACACATTTGAAATCAATACCGTTTTCTTGGCAGATTTCTTTTATGCATACATATGCTTTATTTGCTCCAATATCGCCGCCACCAACTCCTGACGGTGCTCCTTTACAAATTAATAACAGCTTCAATATTCATCTCCCTTTCTGAGGATTTTCTCAAAACACTTCTCAGCGGTATCCCAATTGAAGTTTTCCGTGACAAAGTCTCACTCATTTATTTTCATGCTTGTTGCAGTTTCATGGGTTCTTAATAAACTATGTCCAAGCTTCTCCAAAAAATCAAATGATTCGGTCATATGGCTACTCACTATGACAAATCCGATTCCTCTTTTCTTTAAGTCTCATTTATCTCGCCACCATCACCATTTTACTCAAATGATACATATTTATTGATTTTTTAAACAGGGCTATTAACTTCTTTACAATCCCATTTCATCAAAGGCATTATAGACTCTATCCCATGTATGATTCTTCAATACGAATTGTCGCGCATTAGCACCGATAGTCTCACGTAAATTATCGTCATCCAATAACCGTTCAACAATAGCTGCCATTTCATCAAAATCATCTCTCACAAAAACATCTACACCGTTTCTTGCAACAATCCCTTCAACACCCATTGTATTGGTTACTACAGGCATGCTCATCCCCATTGCCTCTATTATTTTCGATTTTATCCCCGTACCATATGCAATCGGGGCTATATAAATCATACATGTCATTATTTCTTGCACTAAATTTTCAACTCGCCCATGCATTTTCACTCGTATATTATCTTGGAATTTCTCTGAAAGCACCCGCGGACATTTACCTATCACATGAAGCACAGCATCTTTGCGTAGTTTAGGTAAAACTTTCGCCACTATCATTGTTAAAGAATCTACATTAGCTGCGACGCTGAAATTTCCAACAAACACAAGTGTATTTCTTCTCTTTATGATTTTATTTTCTCTACTGTCCACCGACGGCAAATTTGTACCAACAGTTAATAGAACTCCTTTGCCAGAATGATGACGCATCTCAAATTCGTCTCGTTCGACAGGAGAAATGTATGTAATATAGTCATATAAAGGTATAATTTTACACTCCGCTTTTTCTATTCGTGGGATTTCAAACTTCAAAATAGCGGACTTAAGAAAATTAAGATGCAAAATACAACGTATGCTCTTTGGCAATTTATCGCTATATGCTCCCATAACATCTGAATCGGCAGCCTGTGTTGCTAGTTGTCGTTTATATCGTTTTGCAAGATCATCATCCATAATGAGTATCTTCTTACATTCTTGAGAAAAGAAAATCTCACTATATGGTGCAAGTCTGATCATATCTATAAACACAACATCGGGATTTATTTCGTTGAAATAAGATTGCAATTCTCTTATAGCACGTTTGCTGCGGTAGAGAGCAATTTGAATCGGCCATTTTGCGCCGAATACTGAATATCTGATGAGATTACAAAATCTCTCAAGAAGTGAAATTCTACCTAGAAATTTCACTTCTTCTATAAAGGCCGGTACGGGCATATGTGGATTGGTTTCAGAGTCCATACAGTAGACAAAAACTTTGTATCCATATCGTTCATTAAGCCCTTTGCAATTATAAAAAAGCGTGAGATCTTTTCCAGAATTTACTGGCCAAAATTTTCGTGTTGCAACTAAAAGCACTTTTTTACACATTATGTCCATGTCTCCCCAACATCGTAATGTGGTCGTGTTGTTGCACCCTGTTCAATCGTCTAACAACACATTCTTAATCCCGCATGCTTGCGCCGCTTGCATATCCCATGCTTGATCTCCAAATAATATGGATGCCCCTACGTCAATATCAAAGTCCTCAATCGCCCTTCGCAACATGCCAGGCTTGGGTTTGCGGCAATTACATTCACCTGTGACATCAGGATGGTGCGGACAAAAATAAAAAGCATCGATGTGTGCGCCGTATTCACCCTGTAATCGTTCGTTCATATGCCGATTGAATCTGTGCATGTCATCTTCTGTATAGAGTCCTTTCGCTATGCCCGCCTGATTCGTGACCACGATAACGAGGTACCCTGCGTCATTGTATCCCTTGATCAACTCTGGTCTGCCTGATATGAACTTGAGTTCCTCTATCTTGTACGTATGTCCCGTGTTGATATTGATTGTCCCGTCTCTGTCAAAGAACGCAGCCTTATTCATCGCGGTGCGCCACCTCTAAACTCAACCTGTGCCAACTCATAGTCTTCCGGGATTCCAATATCTATAAAATATCCAGTTGAGACAAATGCCCCAATACAAATATTAGAAATACTCTTCTCCATAAAATCAGTCTCGAATGAGAATATCTCCGGACAATCATCTAGTAAATCACGGTTGACTATGTACACGCCGCCATTTATATATCCGTATATCTGTCGTTGCTTTTCACTAAAAGCTGTGACCCTTCCATCCTCAATGATAAGAGATCCATAACGATCAAAATTGTGCAACTCCTTGACTGCCATGAGCAGATCATACTTCTTTTCATTAAAATCGACTTCCATACTACGCAAATCCACATCGAAATATGTGTCCCCATTGATAATGAATACTGTATTCTCCGGGCAGTACCCGAGTGCTTTCTTAATCGCACCCCCTGTCTTCAACGGCTCTGTCTCACGAGAATATCTGATTTTCATACCGTGATATCTATCCTTGAAGTGGCTGACTATACTTTCACCCATATATCCAACGGCAATGATTGTTTCTGTGATACCGTTTGCCAACAACCATGTCAAGATGTATTCCAAAAATGGCTTTCCCGCGACAAGCGCCATTGGCTTTGGCATATTTTTCAAAACGCTACGCAACCGCGTACCATATCCGCCTGCCAAAACAATCGCTTGCATACACCGGCTATCCTCCAAAAAACTCATTTTCCAAGGCGAGACACATGGTATGGTATACAGGCAAATGCAACTCCTGTATTTTATACGTTTCCGTCTCAGGTACAGTTATGCAAACATCGCATAATTCACGAAGCTTTCCGCCATTTTCTCCCGCAAGGCCGACCACGCTCATTCCTACCGCTTTGGCTGTTTGGCTTGCGTATAGGATATTGAGTGAATTGCCTGATGTACTTATACCAAAAAACACATCGCCTGGCCTACCGAGCCCATACACTTGTTGCGCAAAAGCAAATTCAGGTGCTTTATCATTTGCAAATGCCGTCATCAATGCCGTCTCTCCAACGAGCGATATTGCGGGCAATGTCTTTTGCAGTTCTGACATGAGCACTTGTCGATTCGGCGCATTTGCAAACTTCTGTTCATCGGTTTCTGTCAGTCGCCGTGGCAAGGCAAATCCTTTCATCAGCTCGCCCACTATGTGCTGTGCATCCGCAGCACTACCGCCATTCCCCGCCGTTAAAAGTTTTCCGCCGACGACAAATGTTCTTGTCAACAACCCCACAGTCTCCACGATGTCATTGTCACAGACACCCAGGACAGGATGGCGCATATACAGCTCATCTATCATGCGCAACGTGCTATTCTTTAACGAGATCTCCTGGCTTCTCATCTTGTCAGTGCCTCCGGCGAGTAGTAAACCACCTGAGAACCCGCGTCCTCAAACTCAAACGGGACATATAAAAGTTCACTCAGTGCACTGGTCACGGCACTCCGTTTCATTGAAGGAACATAAAACAGTAAAAATCCACCGCCACCGGCACCCAATAATTTCCCACCGAGCGCGCCTGCGGCCACTGCTTTCTCGTACAATGTGTCTATATACTCTGTAGTGATACCCTTGCCCGTCCGTTGTTTGAGGTTCCACGATTTGTCAAGCAGAACACCGAACTCGTCCAAGTCTATCTCATCATGGGTCAAGACCGCCTCCGCGTCATCTACAAGCGCTAGCATCGCCTTCAAGCTGTCTGTATTTTCCTGTATTCTTGATTGGGTCACACTTTGAATCTCCGACGAAAAGCGCGAGAAACCGGTAAAAAACATCATCAAATTGTCATTTAACTGTTTCTTTCGTTCTCTGCTGATGATGATTGGCCTTACATCGTACTGCGCCTCGGTAAAATCAATACGATTGAGTCCGCCATATGAAGCCGCTATCTGATCCTGCCAACCACCCACCTCATTGCACAACGTTCGTTCCAAATATATCGCTTCATCCGCGAGCTTTTTCTTGTCTACGTATCTGCCTTTCAAACAATAAAATGCGTTTAACATCCCCACCGCAAACGAACTGCTTGTACCAAGACCTGTTCGGGCCGGCAAATCCGCTTCATATGACAAGCGTATCTCATGCATATCCAATACTTTCATTGCCTCTCGAATGGCCGGATGCCTGATGTCGCGCAATCGCGTGACACGCTCAATTTCAGAATAAGAGAACTCTGATGAGTACTCAAAAAAACGCGGCAGATGTCTTACATTCACATAGCAATATTTGTCAAACGTCGTCGATATCACCGCCCCACCATGAGCACTGAAGAATTCCGGTACATCTGTGCCTCCTCCAAAAAATGACATCCGGAACGGTGTCTTTGTTATGATCATTACACCATATCTTCCCCTTCACTATTTCTTTATTATACATTCATATCATCTCACAAATGCCCCTTGTGCCCCAAGATCACGCCGAAGGTCCGAAAAACCATCCCTATGTCCACAGCCAAAGACCGTTTGTTTATGTACTCGATGTCCATCCGCACCCAATCGTCAAACGTAGGCGCCTGTTCGCGCATGACCTGCCAATAACACGTGATGCCCGGCTTGACAGCGAGCCGTTGCCGCTGATATCTCTTGTACTGCGCCACTTCCTCCGGCAACGGGGGCCGCGGCCCTACTATGCTCATGTCGCCCAGCAGTACATTGATAAACTGTGGCAGTTCGTCTATGCATGTCTTCCGCAAAAAAGCCCCGACGCGCGTGACGCGCGGATCGTCCGCTATCTTGAACACCGGCCCCTCGCGTTCGTTACGCTCTAACAGCGACGCCTTCATCTGGTCAGCGTCCACGGTCATGCTGCGGTACTTGAACATAGTGAAGGGTTTCCCATCTTTACCGATGCGCTTTTGCGCGAAGAACACCGGCCCCTTCGTATCCAGCTTGATCGCCACGGCCACAAACGGCAGTGAAATCAACAACAAGATAAAACCAACCACTCCCATCGCGATGTCCATCGCCCGTTTGGCGAACAAATACGCGTGCCGAGCGCCAACTCTGGCATCCACTTGTAAGGCGGCCAATTCCTCCAACGCCGTACTTTTTGCCGCCATCTCCTCTTCGAACTGCCGCGAAGCTCCCTCTCCCCCCCAATACAGATCCACCGCATCTGCAGGCAAGGGTTCGTGGTACATATTCATCTTCTCCCTCCAAATCCACGCGCCGGTGTGCGCGTTTGTATCATTCAGTTTGTTTTCAACCTTTGACCCAAAATCGCAACTTCCGCCGAAGTTTGCAGCGCGTGAAACTGCGAAATTCCCAGCTTTTTGCAGATGAGAGACAACAACGCCCCCATGTTCGGCGGCCTGTCCTCAAGATTGTGGCAGTCACTTCCAAACGCGTGGATGTATCCCTTGCGGAGCATGGAAAACGCGCGGGCGCGCGTCCGGCGCGACAAAAAGAACTCCGCGTTGCTCTGCGCCACCGCGCCGAACGAGATCAGATCCCGCAGGACGTCCAGATTGTACCTGTCCGCTATGTATCGCTCGACATGCGCGAGGACCGGCGTGAGCGCGCGTACGGTGATAAGCTTATAGACCTCGTTGACGACGGGGCTTGTCCATGGGCAAAAAGGCATCTCCAGCAGAAGACTGTCCGTTCCCTCCAGGCACAGCGGCCGGAGATCGGGCGCCTGCGAAAGGCCGATGAAAAACTTGACCTCCGCGCCCGGCAAGATGATCGGCGTCTCGGCGTTTCGCGTTGCGGCCAACATGGCAAGGGCTCGCGCGCGGCGCGCGGCGAATGCCTCGGGCGCCTCTCGCGCGCTGTCGTAGTGCGGGGAGGCGACCACCGTCGTAACACCCTGCGCCTGGAGGCGCGCAAGCATCGCAACGGACTCACCGACACTCTGACTCCCGTCGTCCATCATGGGCAGGATGTGTGTGTGAAAATCAGTCAAGCCCTCACCCGTCCGGCGCGGTATCACGCGTATTGGCCGTATTTTGATGCGTAGTACCGCTTCGCGCTTGCCCGCGGCGCGCCGTTTAGCACAAAGCCCAACACATTGGCGTTGGCGAGACGAAAGCGCTCCAGCGTCAACAGTACATCGTCCTTTTTCGTCTGACCGGCGCGGATCACGGCGACAAGACCGGACAGGTGTCTGGACAGCGCCATGGCGTCGGACACCAACAGCGCGGGCGGCAAGTCCACAAAGATGTAGTCGTAGGACTGTGAGAGCGCGGTCAAAACGGCGCCGGCACGTTCGGAACCCAGCAGCTCCGAGGGGTTCGGCGGAATGTCGCCCGACGGAACGACGTCCAGACGGGCGTCGTGGCGCCGCAATTTGCACACCGCCTTGCTGACACCGCACATGTTGGCCAACACGTTGCTGACCCCCGGCGCCGCGCTGATGGACAGGAGCGGCGCGATGTTTGGTTTGCGGAGGTCGCAGTCGAGAAGCAGCACCCGCACTTGGGTAAGCGCGAAGGCGATGGCGAGGTTCAGACAGGTGATGCTCTTGCCCTCCGAGTGCAGCGGACTGGTGACGCCAATGAGCTTGCACGTCTCCCCGCCCGTGGAAGCGGCGAATGTGACGGCGGTGCGCAACATCTTGTATTCCTCGATGAGGGCAAAGGGCATTTTCTCACCCAGGATATGCTGACGGTCGCCCCTGACGCCATGGCTCTCAGGCGGGTCGTCCGTCACGCCGGCTTTGCGGCCCTGCGCGGACGGCTGGCTGCGTTTTTTGCCGCTCATTCGGCGGCCACCTCCTCCCCCTTCGTTTTGCCCGTGGTGCGGCGGTACGCATAGTACCCGTGCCCAGATCTCCCGGCGGCCTGGAAATCGGATATGACGCCGAGGATCGGCAAATCCGAAAGGCTGCGCAGGTCGGTCTCCGACAGGATGTGGACGTCGAAGACCGCCATGAGAAGGACCGCTGCCGCCACCGCCAACAACGCCAACAACGCGCCGACGGCAGTGTTGAGTTTGACGTTGGGCGAGGACGGTTCCGCCGGCACTTTGGCCCGCTCCACAATCTTCGCGGAGCTGCCGTCGACAATCTCCGAGAGATACTTGGGCGCGACCTCGGAGATCGCGTTCGCGAGGAGCGCCGCCTCGGCGGGGTCAGCGGCCGTGACGGTGATGTAAAACACCTCCGTGGCGTTCAACGCACCCGCCGTGAGCAGCTTGTTCAGACTGCCGGGCGTGTGCGCCGACTCCGTGATGGCCAGCACCTCGTCCAGCACGGTGTCGCTCCGGATGATGGTGATGTAGGTGTCGACAAGCGACTTGGATGCGGTGATGTCGCTGGAGGAGATGGAGGAGGCGCCCACCTCGTTGGAATTGTTGACATACAGCTTGATGGTGGCCGCGTACATCGGCGTGACAAGAAAACGGGTAAACAGCATGGCGACCGCACCGCCGAGCAGCGCCGCGCCCAGAAGCAGCCACCACCGGCGCAGCAGGGCGACCGCCAGCTTTCTCAAATCAATTTCGGTGGTTTCAGTCATCTCAGCCAAAACAAAACCTCTTTCCGACGCCGAATGGCGCTCCGCCCGTTCGACGCAAGGTGTACTGCGAAGGGGCGCGCGCGGCGCCGCCGCGTCACTGGACATTGACATCGATGGTGAAGCCGGGGCCGCGCAACGTGAATGCGTACCCGGCGACCGCCGCGACGGAGACGTCCCTGTTCAGCAAGGGGGCGACACTGCCCTGCGTGACCGTGAGCAGCGCGCTCAGTTCGCTTTCCGACAGGCCGTCAAACCAGGTCTCGATCCTCTCCATGTAGTCGCCGGCCGAGATATCGCCGTCCAGCTCATAGCGGTTCAACAACACGTCCAGCCTGCGCGCAACAGAGCCGAAGAGATTGTCATAGAGGCCGCTTGCCCCAGCAAGCAGGGAACTGCTCACGGTCAGGCCGCTGACGCGGCCCGTGACGGTGAGTTGCAGCGTGTAACTGCCACTTACCCGGCCGATGTCGACCAACACCTCCGCGTAGAAAGGCGCGTCGTCAAAGATCAGCGTACTCCGCCCCTCCAAGTCCCTGAGGTGGATGTACGGATTTTTCCAGTTGGCCGCGCCCGCGGCGCTGCCCGGCGCCACTGTCACGTACTGCAAGATCTCCGTCATATCGGCGAGCATGTCCAGACTGACGTCGTCTCGGAACATGTCGAACAGCGGCCCAAACAACCCTGTGGACGGGAAACTCTGCGTGAGCTGGCTCTTCAGATATGTCACGTTACGTCTCATGTGATCGCGAAGGACCAGGTAGAAAAGACCCGCCTCGCCGTCGCCGGGGAGCCCTGTCGCTCTCTGTGTGGCGACGCTCTGCTCCGGGCTGGACATGTTGACGTTCAACGTATATGTAGTCGCCGAGGGCGTCGAACCGCCGCCGGGTCCGCCCCCGCCGGGCGTTTCCCCGTCTCCGACGTCCTCCGGCCCGACCAGCGGCGGCGCGTCGCTGTCGCCGGCTTCCACTATGCGCGCCTCAGCGCGGACGATCATCCGGGGCGTCGCCGTCACGTCCCCCGACGGCATGACAAACACCGTATTTATCAGCGTCACATCCGTGCGGGCCAAATCGTCCCCCAGGATGAGATCGCCCGCGATGACACAGTCCCTCAAAATCACGCCCGGCACGCGGATGACAACGGCGCCGTCGGCCTCGAACGTATACTCGCCCGGCTCCATGATGTAGCGGGCGACCAAGCGGCGCATAAGCTGCGCGAATTCCTCGCGGGAGATGGTCCTTTGAGGCCGCAGCGTGCCGTCGGGGTAGCCCTGCATGCGGCCCGCTTTGACCAGCGCCGCCACAGCGTCGCGCGCCCACGACGAGATCGCGCCGGCGTCCGCGCGGTTTGAGAGATCCACCGCGGCGTCCAGGAGATAGAACGCGCGGGAGAGCACCACCGCGACCTCCTCGCGCGTGGCCGCGTCGTTGGGCCTGAGCCGTCCGTGCCCGTCGCCCAGGAGCAGTCCGATGCCGACGGCGAGGGACAGCTCCCTATAATACCAGGCGTTCGGATCCACGTCGGTGAACGCGCTGAGATCCGCGGCATGCTCCCTGTTCGTCACACCGAACGCGCGGACAAGGATCGCCGCCATCTGCACCCGCGTCAGGCTGCCCTGCGGATCGATTTTGCCGTTGTTCCCCTGGAGCAATCCGTTCTCAATGGCCGCGACGACAGCGTCGCGCGACCAACCCGTTGGAATGTCGGTGAAACTCTCCAGCTCCGCCGACAACGCCGGCAGAGAGAGTGACAGCAGCAACAACGCCGACAGCACGACGGCCGTCGCTTTTTTCATGCCGCGCAAGCTACCCACCTCCTTCTTTTCGCGATCAGTCTTGCATTACCGAACGACGCTCACATCGACGGTGAAGCCGGGGGCGCGCAACGTGAAGACGTACCCGGCGACCGCCCCGATGGATGTGTCTCTGTTCATCAGGGGAGCGGCACTGCCTTGCGTGGCTGTGAGCAGCTCGCTCAGTTCGGACTCCGCCAGATTGTTGAACCATGCCCTGGTCTGCGCTATGTAGTCGGCCGCCGTAATGTCGGCGGACAGATCATACCGGCTTAGCAACGCATCCAGTCTGCGCTCGATGGAACCGAAGACATTGTCGTAGAGATGATTGGCCCCGGTGAGATAAGAACTGCCCACGGTCAGGCCATTGACGCTGCCCGTGAGAGTGACCTGCAATGTGTAGCCGCCGGCATCCCGGCCGACGTCGACCAGCATTTCCGTGTAGAAGGGCTCGTCGTCAAAAATCAACGTGCTCTGCCCCTCCAAATCTTCGAGGCGACTGTTTGGGCTTCTCCACTTGGCCGCGTCCGCGGCGCTGCCCGGCGCCACCGTCACATACTGCGTGAGCGCCGTCAAATCGGCCAGCGTGTCCAGGGTGACGTCGCCGCCGAGCAGGCCGAACAAAGGCCCGAACAACCCGGTGGGAGAAGCACTGGGGGTGAGCTGGCTCTCCAAGTACTGCGCGTTGTCTCTCAGATGGCCGAGGATGACCAAGAGGCCCGCCTCACCGTCGCCGGCAAGCCCCGTCGCTCTCTGTGTGGAAACGTTCTGCGGCGGGCTCGACACACTGACGTTCAACGTGTACATTGTGGGCGTCGAGGGCGTCGAAGGCACCGTGGGCGTCGAACTGCCGTCTCCGCCGGGCGTTTGCCCGTCTTCGACATCTTCGCCGTCCTCACCGTCGCCCGGCCCGATCAGCGGAGGCGGACCGCCTTCAGCAACGTTCTCTTCGGCGCGGACGATCAGCCGGGGCGCCGCCGCCGCGGCCCCCGACGGCATGACAAACACCGTGTTCTCCAGCGTCACGTCCGCGCGGACCAAATCGTCTCCTAAAATGAGATCGCCCGCGATGACACAGCCCTTCAAAATCACGCCCGGCACACGGATGACGACGGCGCCGTCCGTCTCGAACGTGTATTCGCCCGGCTCCGTGATGTAACGGGCGACCAGACGGCTCATGATCTGCGCGAATTCCTCACGGGAGATGGTCGCTTGTGGCCGTAACGTACCGTCGGGATAGCCCTGCAGGCGGCCCGCTTTGGCCAGCGCCGCCATGCCGTCGCGCGCCCACGACGAAATCCTGCCGGCATCCGTGTGAACCGACAGATCCACCTCGGCGTCCAGCAGGAAAAACGCGCGCGACAACACCACCGCGACTTCCTCGCGCGTGGTGACGTCGTTGGGCCTGAGCCGCCCCTGCCCGTCGCCAAGGAGCAGTCCGATGCCGACGGCGAGAGACAGTTCCTTATAATACCACGCGTTTGGATCCACGTCGGTGAACGCACTGAGATCCGCGGCCTTGCTCATGTTCGCCACGCCGAACGCGCGGACAAGAATCGCCGCCATCTGCACCCGCGTCAGGCTGCCCTGCGGATCGATTTTTCCGTTGCTCCCCTGGAGCAGCCCGTTTTCGACGGCCGCGACGACCGCGTCGCGCGACCAGCCCGTCGGCATGTCGGTGAAACTCTCCAGCTCCGCCGCCAGCACCGGCAGAGAGAATGGCAACAACAAAGCCGCCGCCAGTATGACGGCAATGATTTTTTTCATGCGGTCCACCTTCTTCTCTGTGCGTCTTCCTGCGTGTGCTTCTTCTTAATGCCTCTTCTTATGTATCCATTTATTGCCATTTATGCGCACAATGTGCTTTTACGAATATTGATTGATAAAATATGATTTTTTCAACGATTTTTCATTCGCATACGCCCGTCTGATCTCGCCGACCAGGCCCGTATCCCCGCCCGTCTCCCGCAAAAGGGGTTCCATCTCCTTTAAAATCGTGTCGACGGTCGCGTCAGACTGCCGTTCGAGGGCGGCGGCCTGGCGCAGGCACCTCGTGGCGAACTCCGCTTTTTTCGCGTCCGTTCGCTGCTCTTTGGGCAGGGCGTTGTACTCGGCCTTGGCCGCGCCCACAATGCCCTCAAGCTGCCCGGTCATGGACTCGCGCAGGACGTAGATGCGCGCGACGAGCGTCGCGATTCGCTCCGCTTTCTCATCGCCCGGCGCGGGCGGCGAGGGGGCGGGAGAGGCGGTCGGCGTGTCGGTCGCGGCCGGGTTCGCACCGGGCTTAGGCGCTGTGTCCACACCGGCAGAGGCGGCGGGAACCGACAGGGCGAGAATGCGCTCCACCACTTCGTCCTCCGTCAATTCCCCGCTGCGGAGCTGTACTTTTTCGTCGTCCGTCAACGGGCGAAGCGTGACATAAGGAAGCCTCTCAAGGATGGTTTCCGTGTCTTTCTCATTTTCGGAGAGCATCTTTTCCAGCTCGTCGGATGAGTACCGCCGGGAGGCGACGAAGGCGCCGATGTTGTCCCACTGCCACACCGCCACAATCACGGCCGCCAGCGCGACCGCGCCAAAAATGATACGCAAAGCAAGGATCCGTCTTTTCGCGGCAGGAGACCGCCTCTTCTTCTTTTTCTTCACAGCGCACCTCGCGATCAAACAAGCACAAACGGGACCGTCCGCCCCCAAAAATGACCAAATCAGGATTTATCGCAGAAAAAATGGAAAATTTATGGGTGAATACCATTTTATTCTAACATATCGGGTCGATATCTGTCAAGCCACTTTACAGCCATTCGAGCGGCCAAACGCCGTTTTTTCGTCTGTCAGAGGCGGTATTGAGAGATTTTGGGGACAAATATCACAAAAAGTTCCGCAAATACACGACGTATTCGCGGAACTTTTTGTGAGATGCGTCAAAAATAAGTTCGGTCATACCGAGTGCAGCAGGCATACCGCCACCTGCCGCAACGCCCGGACGGGGACGCCGGAGGCGAAAATGGTTGGCATTCTTACCTTTGCCGATATGCACGTCATGTTTCGACGGAAAGAAATCGACGCAAACGCGTAATAAGCAAACAAAAAATTTTCTGCCTGCCCGTGTCCATCGCGATATACGGGCCCGCGGCGCCGGCGAAACCGGGGACCGCGCCTCTCATATCGGCTGAAAAACAGCATACCATCCAGCCGGCCGATCCGCCGGCTGACAAAGCCCAAATCGGGCGCTTTTGAATGCTGAAGGTATATATCCAATAAATCCCAGTAATATATTTACATACCAGGAGCGCAAAAAGACATCGAAAAATAACAGATTTTCACTGTCAAGCTATCATCCAATGCCAAGTGCATCAACAAAGCCCGTGAATTTTACTCACAACTCACGGGCTTTTGAGACGCGGCGATTTACCAAACAGTCGCCACGTCATATTTCCTGATATTTTCATCGATTGTGATTAACGTCAGATTTTCCACGAGGGCCGTAGCAATCAGCATTCGATCAAACGGGTCGCGGTGAATCATCGGAAGTCGTGCCAGATTATCAATATACTCCCGTTCCACCCCAAGTTGGATGAATCCATTTTCATCCACCATACGGTAAAACTCCAGCAAGCCGCCCTTTATGTTCAGTTTTCCGTTGTTTAACTTAATCGCGGTCTCCCACGCGGAAACAATACTGACGTACTTTTCCAAATCCGGGTCAAGTATCATCGACTTCACGTTATCCGGCAATTCCAGCGGATTGGCGGCCACCCAGATAACAACGTGCGTATCCAGCAGATATTTCATTGCATATACTCCTCAAATTCCTCCATCGGCGCATTAAAGTCCTTGGACATAGTTACTTGGCCCTCCCAACCGCCAAGTTTGGCTGTTCTACGCGGAGGCGCGGAAATTTCAAACGGAATTGCATTCTTATAAACCAATTGGGTCAGAAATAGGTTGACCGCAGTAGACATATCCAACCCCATGCGCTTCAGAACATCGTTTGCACCGGTTTTTAATTCGCTCGTCGTGCGGATGTTAATGTTAGTATTCATGACATAACCTCCCGTCTTGTCTTTTGTCATAAGAATATCATATTGTATGCACGATGTCAAGAAATATGTGTTGTCTTGAACAATATTCTATATGCGTTTGTGGCCGTCTTGACGACTGGTGCGACGGTCGAGTAGGAACCGGCGTCACCGCCGGACATCCCTCACACTACTATACGTGCCCTATTAAGCACAATCGTTCAAGTGGTTAGGTCATAGGCTAATTATTAACCCTATTGTCTTGCTTCTACAAATAAGTCAATATCCTCTACGATATAGTTCGTCCCCGTGGTGTGCATGGCTTCATAGCAGGACAACACATAATCGATAATGCCGTACTGCTTGAATAATTCAATGACTTCCTTGCCGGTCATATGTTTTGCCGCCTTGTACATTTCAAGGCAGAACACAAGAAACTTTCCCGCTTTGCTCATAGCCTAGGCCTCCTCCGGATAGGTAATTTTACCTATTTCACGTTCCTCACAGAACATCTCAAAAAGTGCCAACGGGCTTAAATGCCACAGTTTCGTCTGTTCGTCCTCCAACCCCGCGTATAGCTCGGAGGTATAAAACAACTCGATTGCCTTTTCCTCATCCATTTGGCTTTTCTCCGCGATAAGCCCGATAACCTGCGGAGTGATTAGAAAAAGCTGCGAAGAAAATCTTTTTTCGTCCATCCTTTAAACCTCCTTATTTAATACGGATTGAAATTTCAAAAAAGAATCATCGTTACCCCTCATCCTTTCAGACAGAACGCCGCATAGAGCGGTACGCTCTTTATGCTGTTCTCAAAGCCAAAATTTTTAGCCGATACGCGGACAGAATGAATGGGTTTGTATATGTCTCTGTAATTCCGCAGGCTTTTTGCGCGCACATTGTCGGCGGACTTTGCTTCCAAGGGGATAATATTACCCTGCCTGTCCTGAAAAACAAAATCCACCTCGGCTTTACCCGACGAGCTCCAGTAATACGGCGTAATACCGTTTGTGACCAGCGCCTGCATGATATAGTTTTCCGCCAACGCGCCTTTAAACCCGTCAAAACTATGTGGCGTGTGCAGCACGATATGGGCAGCGATGTCGAGCTTGGAACAAAGCAGCCCGGTGTCCACCATGTAAACCTTGAACGCTTCATTTTCCGCATACGCGGATAACGGCATTTTCCCCTCCGTCACATGGATGCATTTATGGATCATACCCGCCGCCTTCAGCCAGTCCAACGCGACCGCATACTCGCCTGCCCGCGCCCCGGACTTTATGACCTTGTACTGAAATTTGCGATTCTCTTTGGCAAGTTGCGCGGGAACCGACGCCCACGCCGCCATAATGCGTGTCGTTTCCTGCGGGGCAGCATACTTTGCCATATCCGCGATATAGGAATCGTTCAGTGTACGATGCAGGGCGACTACAAAATCAAAATCGCGCTTGTCGGCGTATTCCTGCACCACGCGAGGCATACCGCCCACCACAAGATAGGTTCTATACAAATCCATCGCAGTGTCATGGAGCGACAACGGCGTGAATCCCTCATAGGAGTCACGGATTAAATGGCAGAGCTTCTCTTGCCCGACAGCCCACAGAAATTCCTCAAAATCCATCGGATACAGAGGGAGCATATCCACCTTCCCGACGGGGAAAGAGAACTTTTCACGCTTCATCGCCACGCCCAGCAAGCTGCCCGCCGCAATGATATGGTATTGCGGCGCTCTTTCGGCAAAGTATTTCAGCGCAGTTAACGCTTGTTCGCAGGCTTGGATTTCATCAAAAACGATCAGCGTATCCTCCGGGAAAATACTCTGCCCGCTTTGTGCGGCAAGCTCACGGATAATCCTTTCCGGATTCAGATCGCGTTCAAAAATGGCGGGTATCTCTCTGGATTCCTCCATGCTGAAATATGCCACGTTTTTATAGTACTGCTTTCCGAAGGACAGCAGGATATACGTCTTGCCTACTTGACGCGCCCCTTGCAACAATAACGGCAGCTTATCCGGCTTATTCTTCCATGCCAGCAAGTCTTTCACGATCTTTCGTTCCATAAAGTGTTATCACCTCGCACTTATCATACTATACTTGCGTAGCCCAATCGTTTCAGTTTTTCAAGGTCTTTCAGCGCCTGTCGCTTTTGCTGTTAGACGGTATTACGTTCCCTCACGGAGTAGGTCAAGATAGTCTTTATAGCTGAAGGTTCTGCTACGCTGTTCGGTTTCGCTTTGCACCAAAATTTCCTCGTCACAAAGGCGTTTGACTGCCGATGAAACCGTATTAAACGAGAGCGAGAGCGCAGCGGCTGTTTTCCCCATCTCGATGATAGGGTTTGCTTCAAGGTAGGAAAGCAAGCGCATGGTAGTTTTTGCGACCCTGCCCATTTTACCGATTGTTTCCGCGTTTTTAGCGTGGAGCGCGGAGAGCTTTTGGATTTTATCCACAGCGTCCTCGGCGGATTCTAAAACGGCTTGCAGAAAGAACTTGACCCATTGCTCATAGTTTCCTTTGTTTCGCACGTCGGTCATTCTGTCGTAATACTCAATGCGGTTCTTTTTGAGGAAATATGAGATATACAGCGCGGGCGCGGACAAAACGACCTTTTCCATTAGAAACAGCGTAATGAGCAGCCGCCCGACACGCCCGTTCCCGTCAAGGAAAGGGTGAATGGTTTCAAACTGATAGTGAATGAGCGCGGCGCGAATCAATACGTCAAGTTCGTCCTCTGCGTTGATATATTTTTCAAGGTCAGACATCGCCTCCATCATATCCTCGACGTTTGGCGGGATATACCGAGCGTTTTTAAGGGTACTGCCCCCGCCGCCAATCCAATTTTGCGAACGGCGAAACTCGCCGGGATTTTTCTCTTGTCCGCGAACTCCCTCCATTAAAACAGCGTGAGTTTCCTTAATTAAACGATTGCAAAGCGGCCATTCTTTCTGCCGTTCAATCGCGAATTCCGTCGCCTTGATATAGTTGATAACATCGGCCACATTGCGGTTCGCATTTTCATCCAGCAACGGGTCAAGCACATCTTCAAGCGTCGCCTGCGTTCCCTCAATTTGTGAGGACATCAGGGCTTCTTTGCGGACATACATGGAAACGAACAGATTGATATTCGGAATGTAAGCGGATAATCCGTTCAAGAGCGCAAGCTGCTTATTCGCCGCCACAAGCAAATTTACCATATCGGCAAGCTCAATCGTTGGATTGGGCGGCAAGGTCGTGGGTGCAAAGGATTTGTACGCCGATTCGCCCGAGAGATTGGGTTTGAGCGTTCCAGCTCTGTTTGTAGGCAAAGGTCATTCCTCCTTTTCTGAAATCACACGTTATATTATATCTATCTTATTTCAATTTGTCAAGTAAAATTGAAATAAGATAGATAATCTAAGATGCTCAATTTCAATTTAAGCAATGATTCAAGCGCTCTCCCGACCTTGTCAGAAAACACCCCCCACCATCCACTATATATTGTGGGCTAGCTTGGGGAATTTCTATATATTGTTCTTTTTGCAGAGTTTTCTGTTCTGTCTTTTGATATAGTAGGTGGCAAAATATGGTTCGCTCGGAAATTGTAAATCAGCCGCATCAATGGCATGCTGACGACGGGTGATGGGTAATTTTATTGCGCAGGAAAACCCTGTCGCCGGTTTTTCAAATATTCGTCAATATTTCTGACAATCTCTGCATCTCCAAATGTATGCAAAGATTCATAATTTTTGTCGACAAACCGGATAGCATCTGCTGTTTTTAGGGCAACATATGCTTGCTTTCCATCAATACCATTATGTGCTTTGTAGGTTTCGATGCAGTACATCACAAACTCAATGTGCTCCAAATCTTTATCCATAGCTCACCCCTCCACAGGAATTTCTAAATTTCCTGTTGTGATTTCCTTATCCAGCATCTTACTCAATGTCACTTTGCTAAAATGCCATAATTTTGTGCTTTCCTTTTCATATAAACGATAAAATTTTGAATTATAATACAAGTCTAATGCCTGCGCTTTATTGATATTTTTTCGCGCGGCCAAATCCGTAACGATCGGGTACGAATAGAGTGACAAAAACACAGTATGCTTATCCATTTTTTACGACCTCATTCCCGACATGCTTTATGAATTCTAATCGCTGTCAACCTTTCTTTTTGCTACAATGCCTCTCCGCCGCAGGCGGTAGAATGCCGCCCCTACGAGAATGCGACGACATTTACACCTCAAATTCCTCCATCGGCGCATTAAAGTCCTCGGACATGGTCACTTTACCCTCCCAACCGCCAAGTTTGGCTGTTTTGCGCGGCAGTGCGGAAATTTCAAGCGGAATTGCGTTCTTGTAAACATATTGAGATAGAATTAAGCCTTTTAAAAAACAAACCCCCTTATAAGGGGGTTTGTTTTTAAGATGGTTTGGTGGAGATAAGCGGGATCGAACCGCTGACCTCTTGAATGCCATTCAAGCGCTCTCCCAGCTGAGCTATACCCCCATATACAAAACCATACCACAAAATACCACGGGCGGTGCGCCGGCAGACTTGGGAGAGGCCGGCGCCATCCTTTTTTATAGTACAGGAAATCCACAACGATGTCAAGCGTGTTTGCACAATTCCTTTTCTCTATTCCCGGTTTGGCCGGCAAACGTCCCGCCCGGCGCGGGCGCTACTCGATCTGCACGCGCTTCTTCTCCAGCTTGTGCTTCACCCACCTGTCAAATACCAGGGTCTTCAGCGTGGCCACGACGGGCACGCTGAGGAAGATGCCGAGCAGCCCGCCGATGTCTCCGCCGACGGAGATCGCCACGATCGTGAGGAGCGGACTGATGCCCACCGCATCGCCCAGAATCTTGGGCCCGATGATGGATCCGTCGATCGTCTGCAGCACCACGGAGATGATCAGCGAATACAGGGCGTGCAGCGGCGAGAAACACAGGAGGATGATCCCGGTGATGACCATGCCGATGATGGGTCCAAAATAAGGAATCATATTGAAGAGGAAGGCCAGCACCGCCAGAAACGGCATCATCTCCAGGTCGAAGATGGCGTACAAAATCGCGCTCAGCACGCCGATGATCAGGGAGTCGACAAATTTGCCGACCACATACTGCGAGAAGATCTCGTTTGCTTCCCGGCAGAACTGGATGCGCTTTTCGACTTTGTCCGACGCCATAAAGGCATATACGCACCGCTTGAGCGCCGCCAGGATTTTGTCCTTGCCCACCAACGTGTAGAACGAGATGAGCAGCCCGAAGCTGATGTCGAGGAGACCGCGCCCGGCCGAGCGCACAACCGGCAGGAAGGTCGAGACGTTGACGAGCTCCGTCGCCCACTTGATGAACTGGTCGGAGGCCCCCGTGACAAAGGTCGTCAGGAAACTGAGGCTGTCCGCGTCCATGCGGGGGAAGTAATGCGCCAAAAACTCCCCCGTGTTGTCGATGAAGCCGGGCGCCACGACGATGAGCTGCTCCACACTGGTGATCATATACGGCACGATGTAGATGATCATCCACACCACGGCGCCGATGAGAACAAGGTACGCGGAGATCACCGCCAGCCAAAAGGGGAACTTGAACGTCTTGCGCAGCCACTGGACAAAGAAATTCAGAAAATAGGCGATGCTGAGCCCGATCACAAAGCGGGAGAGCACATAGGAGATCCAACTCCACACGCTGGACAGAAACTTCATCGTGTTTTCGAAGTCCGTGATCATCGAAAACAGAAACACGCCCAGTACGAAGGGGATGATATATTTGATGTATTCCTTGGCTTTCGACAGCATATTACCCTCCCTGAAACCGGCCCGCGCCCCGGTGCTCACCGGACGCGGAAGATAAAATCTCGCCCGAGGCCGCGCCAAACCGGCCCGCGCCCGGACAAACGGGTGCTCCGTCTCACCCAAATGCAACAAAAACGGCCGCCTCACGCGCGGGGCCGCTCGGCCGTAACAGGCCGGCGGCTCTGGAGCAGACGGCGGATCCGCATGGTCGGCTCCAGCAACTCGCTGATAGAGCGGTCGTAGTTGAGGGTATCGATGATGTAGGAGATGTACTTGGACATGTCCACCTCCCGATACCAGGGACGCGCCTTCAACGCATCGGTGCGATAGATGAGATTTGTGGTGAAGACCTTGTCGAAGACGCCCTTCTCATACGCCTCGTCAAACCGGGACAGCCCCTCGCAGAAGAGGCCGAAGGTGCAAAACACCAGGATACGGCGCGCGCCCAGCGACTTCAAAATGTTCGCGATGCTGAGGATGGAGTCCCCGGAGGAAATCATGTCGTCCACCACGATGATATCCTTCCCCGCCACGTTATCACCCAAAAATTCGTGCCGCACAATGGGGTTGCGGCCATGTTCCATGCGCGTGTAGTCTCGCCGCTTATAAAACATCCCGAGGTCCACGCCAAGCACCGACGAGTAAAAGATGCATCGGGCCATGCCGCCCTCGTCGGGGGAGACCACCATCAGATGCTCCTTGTCCACCATGAGATCCGGATAGGCCCTGAAAAGCGCCTTCAGCATCTGGTACGTGGGCGGCACATTCTCAAACCCTTTGAGCGGCACGGCGTTTTGCACGCGGGAGTCGTGGGCGTCGAAGGTGATGATGTTTTCCACACCCATCGTGGTCAGCTCCTGCAGCGCCAGCGCGCAGTCGAGCGACTCGCGGGCGAAGCGGCGGTGCTGGCGGCCCTCGTACAGCATGGGCATGATGACCGTGATGCGCCGGGCTTTCCCGCCGGCCGCCGCGATGATCCGCTTGAGGTCCTGGAAGTGGTCGTCCGGACTCATCGGGACCACTTGGTTGTACATGGAGTAGCTGACCCCGTAATTGAACATGTCCGTCAGGATATACAGGTCGTACCCACGCACCGACTGCCGGATAAGCGCCTTGCCCTCGCCAGTGTTGAACCGGGGACAAGCGGCCCGCACCTGAAACCGGCCCTCGTCGGAGGTCGGCGGCGCCGCGTCCAGTGTGAGCTGCCCCACGGATTGGGCGTCTTCCGAGCGCCAGTGCGTCAGATAAAAGTCGATACGGGAGATCATATCCTCGCAACCACGCATTCCAATAATTCCCAGTGCTCCGTAGGGCAGCGAAGGCGTCTCTTCATAGATCATTGTGCCCACCTCTATTCTTCTCATACGCTTCTCACATTTTTCGTCAGGGTCGGCCTTTCGCGTCTTCTCCCCGCGACAAAAGCGGACCCGCATACGCCGCCACGGCGTCTGAAAGCGCCTCAAATTCCGGTATCCCCAACGTCTCGCCCCGCACCGACGGCGCAAGTCCGCAGGAGGCTATCAGCGCCGACAGCTCCTCTTTCGGGAGCGGCAGGGCCGACGCCAACGCGTTTTGCAGCGTTTTGCGGCGCTGCCCGAAAGCGGCCCTCACCAACCGGAAAAACACATCCTCGCGGCGCAGCGGCCGTTTTTGGCAGACCATGTGCACGACGCTGGAGGTCACGCGCGGCCGGGGCAAAAACGCGTCCGGCGGCACGTCGAAGGCAATGGCCGGGCGCGCATGGACGCCCACATACACAGAGAAAGCGCCGTACGCAGGCGTGCCGGGGTCGGCGCACAGGCGCTGCGCCACCTCTTTTTGCACCATGACCGTCAGGGCCGCAAATAGCCCGGACCCCAGCAGACGCGTGAGCACCGGCGTGGTGACGGCATAGGGGAGGTTGGCGCACACCACCGGGCGGCGGCCCGGAAAGTGCGCGGCGACCAGCGCCGGCAGGTCCAGGGTCAACACATCCGCCCAGAGCACGTCCACATTGCCGAGCCCCGCCAGGGTCTCGGCAAGCACGGGCCGCAGCGACACATCCACCTCGGCGGCCACAACGCGCCGGGCCGCCCGCGCCAGCGGGCGCGTGAGCGCGCCCAAACCGGGCCCCACCTCAAAGACGTCTTGGGTCCCGTCCAGCCCTGCGCACCGTACGATGGCCCGAGGCACCCAGTCCGCCGTGAGGAAGTTCTGCCCCCGCGCGCGGGAAAAACGAAACCCGTACCGGGCCAGCAGGGCGCGGATGTAACGCGCGTCGCACAGCCGCTCGTCTTCTCCTCCCATGGCGTCCTCCCTCCGTCCGGCAACCAAAAATGCCGGCCGGCGGCGCCGGCGGGCGGGGCGTTCCCCCTGTATTGTAGCAAAATTCCTCCCCTGCGTCAATTGGGTCCCGCTAACAAGGGTACGCTGACAACGCCTCGGGATAGGATTTTTCTGCGCCGGGACGTAATTTTGCGGGCGTGGGCACACGATACTATAGTAGAGGAAAGTGAGGGCGCGCGGACGCCCCCGCTTGGCGCGTGGAGAGAAACGAGGTTCGTCATGAGGATCGATGCATCTATGTCGCCGGTCGGCCGGGCGCCGGCCGACGCGCAGGAATACGGCCGCTTTGCGGCTGTGGGCAACGTGCTGGAAGCAGAGGTGCTGACCGCCGCCGGGCGGCAGCTCACGCTCCGGCTGCCGGACGGAGCGGTTGTGTCGGCA
Organism: Oscillospiraceae bacterium; assembly: GCA_031265355.1. Taxonomy (NCBI): domain Bacteria; kingdom Bacillati; phylum Bacillota; class Clostridia; order Eubacteriales; family Oscillospiraceae; species Oscillospiraceae bacterium. The sequence continues at coordinate 27,762 of JAISCT010000047.1, forward strand.
CGCAGTGAAACCGTCTTACAGGCGTCGCCCGGCGACACACTGTGGCTGACCGTCTCCGGGCAGTCCGACGGGACGCTTCTGGTAAAGGCGGCCGACGGGCGCCCCGACGCCCGTTCGCTGCTGCACCAGTGGAAAGCCGGGCAGACCCCTCAAAATGTGCGCCTGGTTTCGGCGATGCTGAACGCCGGTCTGCCGCCAGCGGAGCGTTTGTTCCGGTGGCTGGCCTCGGCCCTCGTCTCCATCCCCGACATCACCCCGGAACAGGCCGTGTTCCTGCGGGCGCACAACATCCCCCTCGACAAGCAGTCCGTCGCCTTTTTGAACCGGATGAGCCGGCAGGACCTGATGCTCGGCCGGCAGCTCATCGATCTGATCGATCTGCTTTTTCCCGCCGCGGACATGGCCGGCCGCGCGGACGCACCTCTGGCCGGACGCGCCGCGGTCGGCCAGGCGTCCGCCAGTACGGGCGCCGCGAACGTGCTTCGAGGCATCGCGCCCGGATCTGCGACAGAGGCGCCGCCGGCCGTGCCGGAGACAAACCCTGTACCGCCCGCACCGGCCGCGGCCGAGCGTATCTCAGGCGGCGCGGTCCACCGGGAGGCCATTTCCCCGCACACGGCGGCTTCACTTGAGACAGAGATCCTCGCCATCTTCGGCCGCGGCGCCGCGGCCGATCCGGCCGGGGGCACCGGGCTGCCCGGGGTGGTAAACATCGACACCCTGCGCGCGATGATCCGCGCGGTGGCAAACGACCCGGCCGCGGCGCCGTGGCCGGCCGATAGGGCCGAGCCAGCCCCGCCGGCAGCGGCCGCCGGGGCAGCGGTCCGGCCGACCGGAACCATGGCCGTATCTGAGGCGGACGCGGACGCCGCCGCCCCACGCCCGCCTGCGGCCCCGGCGCCGGAGGGCGCGACAGCGATCGGGCGCATCCCGGCCGATCTGGCCCGTATCGTCGGCACATTTGGGACCGCCGGGACCGCCGGCGCCGCCGGGACCGTCAAGCCTCTCTATGTGCCCGAGGCAGCCAAGACAGGTATGGCAAACGGCGCCGCCAGGCCGCCAGGGGCTCCGGACAAAACAGACGCCCCCCCCCTGCGCGCGGCGCTGACCGGACTCTTTCGAGACATCCGGCCGGAACAGGCCGACGAACTGCCCCGCGCGATGGATGCGGATCTGGCCCGGCGTCTCCTCGACACGCTGCACGCCGCGGGCGAGGAAGCCGCCGCCCGCCCGCCCGCCGAACGGGTGCAGGCGGAGGCGGCGCTGCGAGACATTGCCGCCGGCGTGCGCTTCACGCAACAGCTCGGCAACTTCGCAGCCGTGGTCCAATGGCCGGTCACGCTGAACGGGCAAGAGACGACGGCCGAACTGTACGTCTTCGGCGACGACGGCGCGCACAGCCGGCTCGACCCAAAAAACGCCACATTGTTTCTCTCCCTCAACACCGCCCACATGGGGCGTGTGGAGGCGCTTGTCAAAGTCATCGGGAAGCATGTGGAGTGCGACTTTCGGCTGCCGTCAAAGGAACAGGCCGATCTGGCGCGGACCGCCTCCCCGAAGCTCGGCGCCCTGCTCACGGGCGTCGGATATCGGTTGACCCGCTCCTCCTTCATTCAGCTGCTGGAGCCCGCCGCCGGCCCTCTGGCCGTGGCGGAGGCCCGGGCGTTCTTCGACCGGCGCTACCGCTTCGACCGGCAGGCCTGACGCGGCGGCGCCCTCGATAAAATGGTGCAAGGGACGTGATTGAAGATGACCCGGTGGAAAGAGCGACCGCTGCGCAGGGAGGCGGCCGCCCTGCAGTTCGACGCGGAACACGACGACGCGCCGCGCGTGGTGGCCGCCGGACGCGGGCTCACGGCGGCGCGCATCGTCGACACGGCGCGCGCCCACGAGGTCCCCGTCCACATGGACCCGGAACTGGCGCACACTTTGAACGAGATCGGCCTCGGACGGGAAATCCCGCCCGAACTCTACGCCGTCGTGGCGCAGATCCTGCTCTTTGTCTGCGACATGGACCGGAGACTGGGGGCGGACGGGACGCGGACGGGACCCGCGGATACGCGCTGACGACCGCAAAATGCCCCATTGCCTTTGTGCACGTTTCATAGTATAATCAATGTATTGCATCTGGCAGTCGTTCTTCCGCAAGACCGCACTAGTCGGGGAGCCGGCGGTGCCCTGTCACCTGCAACCCGCCTCAGCAGGGATGAATCCCCGCCGGCGGGGCCGCGATGTGTCGTCAGCCCCGGGTGTGCAGCGATGAGGAGCCGGTCTTGCGCAACGGGAACCCGTGAACCATGTCAGGCGGGGAACCGAGCAGCATTAAACGGCGCCTCCCGTGTGCCGCAAGGGCGCCGTCTCCGAGCCGGCGGCCCGGGTAACGGACGGATCGCGCGCCTCAACGGCGGGTGTGCGGTCTTGCGGGAGAACGACGCCCCGGGGAGGGCCACGTGTACAAGGCGCTGTATCGGAAATGGCGGCCGCTCGTGTTCGCCGACGTAGTCGGCCAGCGGCATGTCACCGAGACCCTGAAAAACGAGTGTATGGCCGGGCGGCTGTCACACGCCTACCTGTTCACCGGCACGCGGGGGACAGGCAAGACGACGTGCGCCAAAATCCTCGCCCGGGCCGTCAACTGCGAGGCGCCCGTGGCGGGCGACCCCTGCAACCGATGCCCCTCCTGCCTCGGCATTTTAAACGGCAGCGTCTTGGACGTCGTCGAGATGGACGCCGCCTCCCATACGGGGGTGGACAACATCCGCGCGCTGCGGGAAGAGCTGGTCTACACGCCCGCCGCCGTGAAGCGCCGGGTGTATATCATCGACGAGGTCCATATGCTGTCCTCCGGGGCGTTCAACGCGCTTCTCACGGTGCTGGAGGAACCGCCGCCCCACGTGCTATTCATCCTGGCCACCACCGAGATGCACAAGGTACCAGCCACCATCTTGTCCCGCTGTCAACGTTTCGCCTTCCGCCGCATCGCCCCCGCCGACATCGGAGCGCGGCTGCGCGCGGTGGCCGCCGGAGAAGGTTTCTCCCTCACCGGGGAAGCCGCGCTGCTGCTGACCCGGCTGGCGGACGGATCTTTGCGCGACGCGCTGTCGCTGCTGGACCAGTGCGTCACCGCCGGGCCGACCCAAGTGGACGAGTCGGCCGTCTGCGATGCGCTCGGGTTGGCGGGCCTCACACAGATTTCCGATCTGGCCGCCGCCGTGGCCGCACGGGAGGCCGCGCGGGCGCTGTCCCTCTTCGCCGATCTCGTGGCGGCCGGACGAGACATGGCCTCGGTGTTGGACGAGCTCTGTGTGCTGCTGCGGGATCTGCTGCTGTCGGCGTACACCTCGGATCTGCCGTCCCTGTCCGGGATCGAGATCGACGGAGCCGCCGCGCAGTCCCTCGCGGCGCAGTTCGGGCGGGCCCGGCTGCTGTCGGCGATCGCCTTCATCCAGGAGGCGCAGGGGCTGATGGCGCGCGGCGGCAACCGGCGCGTGGACATGGAACTCTGTCTGTTGCGGCTTTGTGACGAGCGTCTCTCGGGCGACGCGACGGCGCTGGAAGCCCGCGTGGCGGCCCTGGAACAGACGCTCGGCGCACACCCGACGCCGGCGGTCGGCTACGGTCCGCGGCCGGAGGCGGGGCCCACGGCGCCTTCCCCGACGGCCGCCGGGGCGGCGGCGCCCGCGGCCGTACCGGCCGCGGAGACGGGCGGCGCAAAGACCATCGACACAAAGACGCGCGACACGGAGGCAAGCGGCGTGAAGGCAGGCCCTGCGGAGGCAGACGCCGCGGAGGCGCCGGCGGATTTCGCCGCCATGTTTTTGCAGGCGCTTGGGGGAGAGATCTCCCTGTTTTCCGCCGCGCTGCTGCGCGGGGCGCACTTCACCGTCCGGGCTCACGAACTGCTCATCGCCGTCGAGGCGCACGAGTTGGAACGCCTGCGGGACAAAGGCCTGCTCGACACGCTGGCCCGTGTGGCGGCGCATGTCCTCGGGCATCCGGTGGAGATCACCGTTTCCACGGGCCTGCCGCCGTCCCCGGCGGCTGACCGGCTGGAGGCACTGCTCCGCCGGGGCGAGGGCGTGATCCGGGTCGAACCTTGATTTCGCAAGCGATCACGCGGCAGTTTCTAAGAGAGAAGGGAGGAAAGGCCGATGGCCAAACATTTTCAGGGCGGCGGCATGGGCGGCGCCAATATGATGAAACAGATGCAAAAAATGCAGCAGGATATGTTGCGCGTTCAGGAGGAGATCGAGGCCAAGATCTTCACGGCGTCCGCGGGCGGCGGCGCCGTGACCGCCGCGGCCGACGGCAAGCGGCAGCTCCTGTCGGTGACACTGCAGCCGGACGTCGTCGACCCGGAGGACATCGAGATGCTCCAGGACCTCATCGTAGCGGCGGTGGGCGAGGCGCTTCACATGGCCGAAGACGAGATGTCCCAGGCGATGCAGCGCTTCACAGGCGGCCTTCGCCTGCCGTTTTGACCACTAGTGTACTGTGTCACCTAGACGCCGCCGGCGCCGGGAGGAGGGTTTATTTTGACGCCGTATCCACCGCTGATGGAAACACTCATCGACCAGTTCGCGCGCCTGCCCGGCATCGGACGCAAATCGGCCGCGCGGCTGGCGTTTCATGTCCTGTCCCTGCCTGCCTCGGACGTCGAGGCGTTTGCCGATACCCTCCGGGAGGCGCGGCGGGCCATCGGTTGCTGCCGCGTGTGCCAGAACCTCTCCGACAGCGAGATCTGCCCCATCTGCCAAAGCGGGCACCGCACGCCGTCTGTCATCTGCGTGGTGGCGGACCCGCGCGACGTGGCGGCGCTGGAGCGCACCCGGGAATTCAAGGGGCGCTACCACGTGCTGCACGGCGTGATCTCGCCGATGAGCCACATGGGGCCGGACGACATCCGCATCGCGGAACTCGTTGGGCGGGTGAGCGCGGGCGGCATCGAGGAAGTCATCATGGCGACCAACCCCGACACCGAGGGCGAGGCGACGGCGCTGTACATCGCGCGCCTGCTGCGCCCCTTCTCTGTGCATATCACGCGGCTGGCCTACGGCATCCCCGTGGGCGGGCACTTGGAGTACGCCGACGAAATCACGCTGGCCCGCGCGCTGGAGGGACGCCGGGCTCTCTGAATCGGTCCTTTTCTAATGTGGGTTGCACCTGCAACCCACATTAGAAATTCTTGTTTTTTGTTGCCGCTTCGCGGCAACAAAAAACTAAACGAAAAAGGCGGTTTTCGTGTGGGCGCTCAAATGGGCGTCCACATTGTTGTACCCAAAGCCCTCACATGGGCAGCATCTCATGCACGCGGCGGTTTTCGTCCACGTAGAAGACGCCCTGGTCGGTCACGATGCGCCACCAGGGAGCCAACCGGGTCAGATCCGGAGGCGCCGCCGCCGCGACGAAGCCGAGCCGGGCCGACTCGATGCGCGTGAGGGGTTGTCCGGCCGCGGCCCGCGCGTCCGTCAGGGCAAGCAACGCCTCGGCGGTCGACGGTCCGGGCGGTTCGCCGGCGGCGGGGTGCAGCACACCCCACAACCAGCAGCCGTACACGCTGTCGAGGCCGCCCGTCTCGTCGTAGCGCAGCGCCACATAGGCGTTCCACACCGGCCGCTCCGCTATTTTCTGGGGCAATGTGATAAGCCCGGCGTCCCCCAGGGACGGGAGCGGTTCCTCGCTCTCGCGGGTCAAAAAACCGGCGTTTGTCAACAGGCGCCGCGCATCCTCCATGATGTCGTCCTCCGGCGTTTGGGGCGTTTCGTATTCCAGCGAAAAGAGGCCGCCGCCGCGAAACTGCATCCACCCCGCCCCGCCCGTGTAGAGCGTGATGTATCCACCTTGGTCGACCGGAGCGGCGGCCCCCAAAAAGCGGACCGCCAACGCCGCCTCCCGGTCTGTGTCGCGCGGCAGGTAGTGGACCTCGACGCGCTCCTCGGGCAGAGGAACCCCCTCCTGGCTCAGCATCACACCCTGCGCCGCCAACAGCGCAGTCAGATCGGCCCACATCTGCGTCCCGGTGTGCCGCGTCTCTTCGCGGCGGGCATAATAGACTCCGCCCATCAAAAGATTCCCAAACAGCAGGCAAACGATCAAAAGCCACTTGATCTTCGGCCAATTCATCTCAAACCCCACCCAAAACATACGAAAATATACAATTTTGTCGCAATATATTGCAATAAAATCTATATAGATTCCCAGTAATTGTTAATTTTTTCCATACCAGCGAGGCGCCTGCAGGCCTGTGCCGTCCGCGAAACAGACTTCCAAGGCAAAGGTGCGCACCGGGATGCGATCCGCGAATAGACGGTAGGCCAGAGACTCCGGCATGAGATCGACCCGCTCGTCCGTTTGTGTAAAACGGCGGACCCGCACGGTGACCTCCGAGATGACCCCGCCGCTCAACACGACGCGCGCCGCCGGATCCCCGGCCGGCGGCAGGACGGCGGCGCCCTGCGTCTCGTAGTCGAAATCCACCACGAACCTATCCTCCTCCTGCACGCAGCCGCTCAAAGAGAACCGGGCGTCGCCCAGCAGCGGCGCGAGTGTCTCCAGCAACGCGCGCGCCGCCTCGATCCGACCGGCCGGCGTGTCGGAGACAGCGCCGTCCGCCGCCCCGTGGGCCCGGTAGCGGACAACGCCGTCCGGCGAGAAGCGGCAGATGCGCGGGTCGTCCATATAGACGGCGGTACCGTCCGGTTCCGTGTAGTGCGCGGGGGTGTCCGGATTGACGCGCAGACCGCGCAGGAAGGCCTCTATCTCCGCCTCCGCCGGCACTAGCGCCGGCGCCTCGCAGCGGACGGCCATGAGCACGGGCGGCGCGTCAAACATCAGGGTGTCGGGAGCACGCGCCAGCGCCCCGCCCCCCGCCTCGAAGGCGAAGCGGCAGGGCGACAACCCCGAGGTGTCGACCGGTTCGAAGGTCAGCGCCGTATCGCTGACATAAGGCACAAGGCTCTCCTCGTTGAGGAAGAACAGCGCCAGCGCCCCGTCTCGGTTTGAGAGAAAGAAGCGGCGCACCGGCGCGTCGAACCCCGCCGGCGGCGCCACGGACAGCCACTCGGCCAGCACCGACAGCGGCACGGCGGCGGCATATTCCCAGTATACGCTGTCGTACGCCAGCGCCCGCTCCCACTCCGCCCGCGTCTGCCGGCGCGGCGGCGCGGCCGAGCCGATCGCCTCGCCCATGATGTTCTTCAACCGCTCGTACAGGGCGTTTACCGTCTCCGGCGCGTACTGGGCGCCGAGACGCGCTCCGGCTTGCATCACGGCGACGCGCACAGGCCGGGCGGCTTCCCGCGCGACGCGGCCGTCCGGCGGAGCAATCGGATCCGGCGCGGTCCCGCTGAACCCGAGCAAACGCTTGGCGTCGGACACCCAGGCGAGCGCGGGCGCGTCCAGCAGGCTGTCGTCATACACCCAGGCGAGCCCCGTGAGCCACAGCAGACTGAGCAGCAGCACCCAGATCAGCAGCGTCTTGCCGAGTTCCGCCGCACGCGCCCTCATGGCTCCACCCTCAGCGGCAGGCGGACGGTGACGCATGTCCCCTCGCCCAGCGTGCTGTCGATTTGGATCTCGCCGCCGTGGGCGTCGACAATCTCCCGGGCGATGGAAAGCCCCAGTCCGGTGCCGCCCGACTGGCGGGAACGGGCGCGATCCACACGGTAGAACCGCTCGAAAAGACGGGGCATATCCTCCGGCGGAACCCCGATCCCGTTGTCCTTCACGCTAACCCACACGCCGTCCCCGGCCGCGCCGGCCGCCATCTCGATCCGGCCGCCGTCCGGCGTGTATTTGATGGCGTTCGAGAGCACGTTGACAATCACCTGCTCGATCCGCGCCCGGTCGGCCACAATGTCGGGAAGCATGCTGACAAACTCCAGCGTGACGTCGTGCCCCTTTTTGCGCGCCTCCATCCGCATGGCGTCGTAGGTGTTTTTCAGCACGTCGGCGAGGGGGCAGGGCTCAAAATGCCAGTCCATCTTGCCGTAGTCGAACCGGGAGAGCGTCAGCAGGTCCCGCACGATGCGGCTCATGCGCTCCGCCTCGTTCAGGATGACCTGAGAGAAGGAGCGGGCGGTGTCGTGCGGCAGGTCCTCCGCTTCGGAGAGCGTCTCGGCATAACTGCGGATGTTTGTGAGCGGCGTGCGCAGCTCGTGCGACACATTGGAGACAAATTCCCGGCGCATCTCGTCCAGCTTTTTTTGCTCGGTCACGTCGTGGATAACCGCCATGACGCCCTCGGCGTCCGCACCGCCAAAAGGAGCCAGAGAGACCTGCAGCGTGCGTCCCCGGTTTACATATTCCCGCTGCAGCACGCGCGGCTGGCCCACCGAGAGCACCTCTCCCAGCGGCGCCAACCTCCCCAGCACCTCATCGTAAGAGCACATCTTGTCAAAGGGGATCCCCAGCATGGTTTCGGCGGCGGGGTTCGCCTGGATAGGACAGCCCTCCTCGGAAAAGGCGGCCACGCCGTCCTTCATGTGAAGAAACAGCGTGCCCAGCTTGTCGCGCTCCGAACCGACCTCCTCCAGCGTCCGCCGCAGGACGTCGGCCATGTGGTTGAACGTCCCCGTGAGCACGCCTATCTCGTCGGTCGAACGCACCGTAAGCTCGTGCGTGAAATCTCCGGAGGCCATCAGCGTGGCGCCCCGGGTCAGGTCCTCCAACGGCATCGTGATGGCCTTGGAGAACACAAACGAGAGCAGACAGGCAAAAAGCAGCCCGACCACCAGCGCCTCCACAATGATGGTGAAAAGCTGGATGATCAATGCCTGCATGCTGTCTTTGGTGTCTTTGATGTAGACAATGTACGCCGGCTGCGGCCCGACGGGAACCGCGACGTCCAAGTAGGGATCGCCCGCACGCTGAGAATACTGGGGCGATTTTGTACTCATCGCCCGCAAAATGGTGGGCGTGAGCGCCAACCGCTCGCCGGCCTCCTGATCGGAGCCGTCCAGAAAGGCGCCGGACACGGCATCTAGAATATAGTAGTTGCGCTGCCCCGTGTCGATGCCCAACACCCCCGAAAAGGCGCGCAGCACCTCCTTGAGGCGGGCCGGCGCGTCGGCCCCCTGGTCGGCGGCGGCATAGAGGCTGGCAGCGAAGTCCTCGTTGTTTGAAAACGTATCCGACATCGTGCTGACAAAGTTCTCAAGCTGAAAACGCGCGACGCTGTTGATGAGGAACGTCCCCACCACGGACATCATCAGGACAATCAGCAGCAGCATAAACAGCACGAGTCGGGCGCGCAGGCTGCGAAACACCGGACGTCACCGCCTTCCCCTCTTTCAAACCGTCGCGCCGAGCCCTGTCATCGGGGCGCGCCGGCAAACAGATAGCCGGCGCCGCGGCGGGTCAGCAAAAGAACGGGGTCGCTGGGGTTGTCCTCGATCTTTTCCCGCAGCCGGCGTACAGCTACATCCACAGTGCGCAAGTCACCGTAATATTCGTAGTTCCAGACTTTCTCCATGAGCTCCTCACGCGTAAACACATTGTCCGGGTGGCGCATAAAGAAATGCAGCAGGTCGTACTCCCGCTGGGAAAGCAGCAGCGTCCGCCCCTGCTTTGTGACTTCCATGCGCCCCGGGTGGAGCGCGATGTTCCCCGCCGTAAGGACGGATTCGCCCGGGGGGGCGGGGGCGTCCGCGATGGCCGTACGGCGGATGTTGGCCCGCACGCGCGCCAGCAGTTCCCGCATCGAAAACGGCTTGGTGATGTAATCGTCGGCACCGAGTTCCAGCCCCAGCACCTTGTCTGTCTCCTCCTCGCGGGCAGTCAACATCAAAATAGGAGCGTTGAACCCGCCGGCGCGCAACCGGCGGCATACCTCGAAGCCGTCCAGCCGGGGCAGCATGACATCCAGTAGCACAAGGTCTGGATTCTTCTCCACGGCCATGGCGAGGCCCGCCGCTCCGTCCGGCGCCGTGAGGGGCGCATACCCCGCCCGCGCCAAGTTGAAAGACAAAATGTCAACAATCGCGGGCTCGTCCTCCACGATCAAAATGCACCGCTGCGCGGCACCCATCTCATTCCCCTCTTTCCATAACCTCTAACGTGGGTTGCACCTGCAACCCACAACCCAAATTCTTGTTTTTTGTTGCCGCTTCGCGGCAACAAGGTACTCACCTCAATCTCTGACTTTTGGACGTCTCCGGTCATTTCGTGTCCGGCGCCGCGCCGGACGCCGCGTCCGACAGCCGGCCGCGGGCCATCAAAACGCCGGCAATGGTCTTGGCGTCACGGACCCGCCCGTCTAAAATGCGGGCCATCATCTCGTCGAGCGGCACATGGACAACCTCCAGCCACTCGTCCTCGTCCGGGTTGGCCCCCGCCTGGGTGAGGTCCGTAGCCAAAAAAAGATGCAATTTTTCCTGGCAGTACCCCGGTGTCGGGTAGAGAACGCCGAGCGGCTCGTAGCGTCCGGGGGTGTAGCCTGTCTCCTCCAGCAACTCGCGCCGGCCGCCGTCGGCCGGGTCCTCGCCCGGCTCCAGCTTGCCGGCGGGGATTTCCAGCAAAACCTCCCCCATCGGATAACGGTACTGGCGCACCGCCACCACCCGGCGGTCCCGCGTCACCGCCACAACGGCGACGCCGCCGGGGTGCACCACCACTTCGCGGGTGGCCTCCTTGCCGTCCGGCAGCGCCACCCGGTCCACCCGCACATCGACAATCTTGCCCCGATACAGGATCTCGCCCCCGAGGGGCGTCTCTCGGAGATCCAATGGCCGACACCTCCTTTGCCCCATTCTTTTTTTATTATACACCTTTTCCCGGCGTTTCTCAATCGGGCGCCTCCAATAACTTCATGCGCGGCGCGGCGCCGGTTCTTTTCGGGCTTTACCAGGGTGTTTTTCGGGGTTTTCTGCATTTTCTCTCCATGTTTTCCCGCGGCCGCGGAAGGAAACAACTGGATTCTCTACCCATTTCTCACCCGAATTCTGGAGGCAAAACAGGAAAAACCACCCGTTGGGGTAGTAGGATTCTGCTGAAAAAGCAGGTAAAATAAGATTGTAAACAGCAAACACCCACACTTTGTACCGGCCGGTCGGGCCGGACAACATCAACTCAGAGGGATGGGCAACGATATATTTAAACCCGCGCAGAGCAATTTTTATTCTTCGCAAGAGGGCATGCGGCAGCGGGGCCGCCGCTTCACTCAAAAAGTTTCTTTTTGACAGATGAGCGACCCCCTGCCCCACCCCCGCCAGTCTCTGTCCCGCAATGGGCGGCCTCCTTCAATTTTTTACATCGCTATGCTTCACACTCCGTTTCGTCGGGTGACCTCCAACACCCGGCGGGACCATGGGGAAATCAAGCGCAGAGGTCGGGCATCCCAGCTTGCCCGGCCTTTTGCGCTGCCTGAAGAGCAGGAGCCGCCGCACAACCGCATTCGTGCTGAGTCGGGCGATCTGGCAAAAAAAGGAATACAAGCTTGCAAAAAAATTTGATTGACAAAACACAAATGATGTGTTATCTTTTATAATTAGAACGTAGCAAAGGCGCTGCGCATTCCAAAACGGAATGCACGGCGCCTTTGTTTTTATATAATTTTATACAATTTCAAAAGGGAAGGAAAGGTGCATATGTCTCAAGTTATTATTGATACCCTTTGGGTATCGCTGGCGGCGTTTTTGGTTTTTTGGATGAACCTTGGTTTCGCGTCGGTAGAATCAGGAATGGCCCGTTCGAAAAATGCAGTCAACATCCTCAGCAAAAACTTTATCGTGTTCGCTGTTTCCTCGCTCGGTTTCATGTTGTTGGGCTTTGGCCTGATGTTTGGCGGCGGCAATCCTTTCATTGGTACACAGAATATTTGGATCCTCAGCGGCATTCCCGAATATTACACCAATTCTGACACTTTACTTTTGGGCTCTCCAATTGCGTTTTGGATCAAGTTTTTCTGGCTGCTTGTGTTTTGCGGTACAGCAGCCACAATCGTTTCCGGCGCAGTCGCAGAACGCGTGAAATACGTAGCTTTTATTGTCTTTTCGTTTGCCTTGACATTGATCATTTATCCTGTCATCGGCCACTGGATTTGGGGCGGCGGCTGGCTGGCAAATCTTGGATTCCAAGATTTTGCCGGGGGCACCGTGGTACATTCCCTGGGTGGCTGGGCAGCCTTGGCGGGCGCTATCATTCTTGGACCACGCATCGGTAAATATGGCAAAGACGGCAAGCCCAGGGCGATTCCCGGGCACAATATGAGTTTGGCGGTTATCGGCGTATTTGTGCTGTGGCTTGGTTGGTTTGGTTTCAACCCCGGTTCTACGCTAAGCTTTGCAAATCCGGGCGACGTGGCTCATGTGCTGCTTACGACGAACACGGCGGCCATCGCCGGCATCTTACTGTCCACGATAACCAGCTGGCTCAAAATCGGCAAACCAGATCTCGGCATGACCATCAATGGCTGTCTCGCGGGTTTGGTCATTATTACGCCCGGCGCGGCCTACGTGAGCATTCCGGTCTCACTGCTCCTTGGCGCGATTGGCGGTATTGTGGTGGTGTTTGCGGTTCTTGCGTTTGACAAGGCCAAAGTGGACGACCCGGTTGGCGCAACCAGCGTTCATCTGGTGTGTGGTATTTTGGGCTCACTCGCGATCGGCCTCTTTGCAGAAGAAGGCATAACCACCTTGTCACCCGCCAACGGTCTTTTTTATGACGGAGGTTTTGGATTGCTTGGTATTCAGGCGCTTGGTGTTTTTGCCGTTGCCGTTTTTGGATTTGCGACCTCTGCGCTGGTATGGTTCGTTTTGAAAAAAACCATCGGCATTCGTGTAACCGCTCAGGAAGAGATAGAGGGTCTTGATATTGGTGAGCACGGCAACAAAGCGTATCCCGACTTTGCGGCGGCAGTGAATCTTCTGACAGATGGCGACGAAGTGATTGCCGTCAGTCCGCCCAAGCCGGTGATTCCCGCAGCACAAGCCATCCCGATTGTCAACACGGCGGATCCGGGCGCAAAAATTACAAAGGTCTCCATCATCACCGGATATGATCGAATGTCCAAACTGCAGGAATCTTTAGACGCTATTGGCATTACCGGTATGACGATCACCAGCGTAATGGGATACGGTATGCAAAAAGGTCATCCCAAAGAATATTACCGCGGCACGCCTGTGGAAACCAAATTGCTGCCCAAAGTGCAACTGGATATTGTCATCTGCAAAGTGCCTGTGCCTACGCTAGTGGACGTGGTTAAACGGGCGCTTTACACTGGAAATATTGGCGACGGCAAGCTTTTTATCAACAATGTGGAAAATGTGATAAAAGTCCGTACCGGCGAAGAAGGCTACGACGCCTTACAGGATGAAGTGTAAACTGAAGATCATTTGTGGCCGGCTGTCAAGCGCGCCATTTTGCAGCATGCGAGAGTCCCCCCGCCGCGCGGCGGGGGGACTCTCGCATGTCAATCCTTCTTTTCGGTCTTCTTCTTGGAGGTTTGTCTCGCTTACAGCGCGGCGCTTTGTTCACGGCCCGCGCACTTCCCGGAGCCGGCGAGCCTTGGCGGCGGTGAGGCAGAAGACGCCGGCGGCGCCGGCGGCATACAGAGCATCCGTACAGGCGCGCAATGTCGCACCTGAGGTCAGGATGTCGTCGATGAGCAGCCAGCGCCGGCCCCGCGCGGCCCCGTCGGCGGCAAACGCGCCGCGGACGTTCTCCGCGCGCGCGGCTGCATCGCCGGCCAATTTGTTCTGGCTGATGGTATGGCGCACTTTGCGCAGAGTGCGCACCGGCCTGAGCCCGAGCCGCGCGGCGGTTTCCCTGGCCAGCAGAAAGGCGTGGTCATAGCCGCGCTCCCGCCGCCGGCGGGGGCTGACCGGCACCCAGGTGACAGCGTCCCACTGCCCCGGCGGCAGGTGGCCGGCCGCGCCGGTCATGGCGGCCGCCAGCGGGCGCGCCACCGCGCGCACTCCCTGGAATTTGAACCGGTGCAACGCCTCGCGCACGGCGCCCTCGTAGTAAAACGGCGCCGCGCAGACCACGCGGCCGAGCGGAACCACCCACCCTGCCGGCACGCGAAGCAGAGCGTTCTCACACGTCGGGCAAAACCCACACCCGGCGCCGCCGGCCGGTCTCAGGCGCCCGCAAAGCAGGCAGCGCGGCGGGACCAACAGGTCCAGCACGGACGACAGCATGGCATCTCCTCCGCGAAGGGGTCCCTCTCATCGCCGGTTTTGGTGTCGGACGCAGCGTCAGGCGCCAAAACCGGTCGTGAGAGAACCCCTGAGTTCCGGCCCAGGAGGGGCGCCGCCCCTCTCGACCCAACCCATGCTATCACGGACGCACCGACCCGTCAAGGTCTTGAGGACTGCCAAAACCGCCAAACAATCACCTGCGAACGCTTGCTTGTCTTTTGAACGCCATACGTCCGCAGAGATCATCGAGCCGTCTCTCAGGGCAGCAAGTCGTCTAAAACATCCCGGAAGTGCACCGGTGAGAGACCGTTGCGGTTGCAGAGCTCCGCGATCCGGGCGGCTGTCTCCCGAGAGACGGCGACGTCGTGAACCGTCTGGTCGCACTCCGCTCCCTCGATATGTATGCCGTATGTGTGGTACTGCCCGAGTTCCGGATTCTGCGCCGTCTCGGGAACGACGTGGTAGCGCCAAACGGGCACGCCTGTGTTGCAGGTATCCATGCTGTTCAACTCCTTTCCATCCTCTGTATGTATACAAGATCCCATACCCGCGCCTTCGACGCGTCTGATACATCTTCGTTTTATCACACCGCCAAAGCGCGAAACAGACCCAAATGGAAAATGCTTGAGAATTTATATATGGTAATTAATGGTAATTTAGCACCTGGACCATTTCACCAAAAAAATACGACGATATCTCAGGCCACGCCCAAGATGTCGTCGTATCAACACCCAAATCATTCTCCACAGTCAATGATCAGCTGTTCCGTCAGTCCTGTGTAGCGATGGGTTTCACGGTGGTTTTGGGCCATGGCGCGCAGGGTGTCTTCACTGCCCACGGCGATCAGCCAGCGCCGGGCCCGCGTGACGGCCGTGTACAGCACCCGGCGGTTCATGAGCATCGGCGGGCCGGGCAGGGCGGCCAGAATCACGGCGGGGTATTCGCTGCCCTGCGCCTTGTGCACCGTCACCGCCCAGGCAGGCTCCAATTCTCCGAGCCTGTCGAAGGGATAGACAGCCAGCCGGTCGTCGTCGAAACGCACGGTGAGCCGCTCCGCCCGCACGTCCAACGCCACGACGACACCGGTATCGCCGTTGAAAACACCGAGCCCCCCGCCCGGCCCCTCCACTTGTTTCCAGACGAGGTCATAGTTGTTTTTGATCTGCATGATCCTGTCCCCCACGCGGAAGATCTGGGCGCCGAAACGATGTTCCGGCCGTTCCGGCGACGGCGGATTCAACGCCTCCTGCAAGTGGCGGTTGAGGTTCACGGTGCCTGTGACGCCCCGGCGCGTGGGCGAAATTACCTGGAGCATGGCCGGCGCGAGGCCCAGGTTCTGAGGGAGACGCCGGGCACACAGGTCAAGGATCGTGACCAGCGCGTCCTCCGGCGCGCACCGAGAGAGAAAAAAGAAATCCTCGTCTTTGCCGCGCGCGCCGCGCAACGGGGAGAGCGCGCCCCGGTTTACCTCATGCGCCCGCCGCACGATCTGGCTCTGGCCGGCCTGCCGGAAGATCTCCGTCAGGCGGACGGACGGCACCCGGCCGCTCGCCAACAGGTCGGAGAGCACAAGGCCCGGGCCCACCGACGGCAGTTGGTCCGGGTCGCCCACCATCACGAGCCGCCCCTTCTCCGGCAAGGCCTCCACCAGCGCCCGCATCAGCAGGGTGTCAACCATCGACATCTCGTCGATCACCACCACATCGGTCCGAAGCGGCGCCGCAGCGTCGTGGACAAAGCCCTGCCGCCCGGTCTCCGGGTTAAAGCCGATCTCCAACAGGCGGTGGAGCGTCCGGGCCTCCCGCCCGGTGACCTCGCTCATCCGTTTCGCGGCCCGCCCGGTGGGCGCGGCCAGCGCGCAGGAGAGTCCCAGCCGGTCGAAGAGATCCAGCATCGCGCGCAGCGTGGTGGTCTTGCCCGTGCCGGGTCCGCCGGTCAGCAGCATGACGCGGCTCTGCGCCGCGAGGCAAAGGGCTTCACGCTGCGCCTTGGCGTAGTCGACGCCGGCCGCGGCCTGCACCGCGTCGATCAGCGCATCCAAGTCCCCCGGGGGGGGCAGCGGCGTGCACCGGGCGGCCACTTGTCTGGCCACCGTCACCTCCGCCTCGCGGAGTTCCGCCAGATAACAGGCGTCGATGCGCCCCACTGCGGTCCGGATCACGGCGCCCTCCACCGCCAGCGCTTCGAGCGCTTCGTACGCCGTGCCCGCGTCGACGCCGATGAAGCGGACGGTGGACTCGATCAATTTGATCTCGGGGAGGAAGACATGTCCCTCCTCCGCGTTGAACATGAGTTCGAAGCGCACAGCCGCCCGCACGCGACGAGGGTCGTCCCCGTCGAAGTGCAGGGCCAACGCCAGCTCATCCGCCTTGGAGAAGGACACGGCAAACGGTTCGGACACCAACAGATAGGGGTCGGCTCGCACTGCCTCGACGGCCGCGGCGCCGTAGTGCTCGGCGAGGCGGGTGGCCAGATGGAGCGGCAGCCCGTACCCGCTCAAAAACTCCATCAGCCGCCGTACGCCGTGCTGTTTGGCGAAGGCCTCGCCGATGGCGGCCGCGCGCCGGGGCGTGATGCCGGAGACCTCGCTCAGCCGCTCGGGGGCCGTGCCGAGGATGGTCAGCGTCTCGGCCCCGAAGCGGGCCACGAGCCGCGCCGCAGTGGCCGCGCCGATGCCGGGCACGACACGGGCGGAGAGGTAGTCCAAAATGGCCGACGCCTCTGCCGGCAGGGTCCGGACGATGGCGTCGGCTTTGAACTGGGGGCCGTACTGCGGGTGTGTCGTCCAGGCGCCCCGGGCCTCGATCCGTTCACCGGGCGCCGGGTCCGGCAGGTATCCGACCACGGTGATCTCGTCCTCCGACCCGCCGCGCACCCGGATCACTCCGTATCCGGTGCGCTTACCGGCATAGACCACGGCGGACACCTCGCCCGAGATCACCGTCTCTGTCTGATGCTCCATGGGCGTGTTCTCATCCTCTCTTTTGTGATGGAGCGCCGAGCGTGAGCGCCGGATTGTCCCGGCAGAGGAGCGCCACCGCGCGGCGGACATCGGGCGTGAGGTCCTCGTCCAGCACGACGACGCGCACCTCGGCGGCGCCCCGGCGGCACAGCCGTAAGAACCGGCCGACCACCGGCCTAGGATCGGCGCCGCCCGTCAGCCGCAGAATGATTTGCGCCGAACAAGCCGGAACGCCCTCATCCAACAGCGGCGCCAGACACAACCACACGACGGACACCACGCCGATGGAAGCCAGCAGCGCGACGATCATCTCAAAAAATTCCGACATTTCGTCACCTCATCCCCGACGCCTACCGCCCGACGCCTGAAGCGGCCCATGGCCTGAACCATCTTATGCCAAAACCGGGGTTTGGGGTGACAAAATCCCAAATCAATCAAATACCGACGGCCGCCACACGAAGATGGAACGCGTTCCATCTTCAACAACATCTCTTAGAAGATACTCGCAGCTGTATACGAGAGCCCTGTGACGATGGCGGCGGCGAGGAGGACACCGATCAGGATGGCCGGAAAGGCATTTTTCAGGCGCATGTCCAGCAGCGCGGCGATCAGCGCGCCAGTCCAGGCTCCCGTCCCGGGCAGCGGCACCGCGACAAAGAGACACAGACCGATGAGCTCATAGCGGTACATCTTGTCGGCCTTGGCCAAGGCGCGTTTCTCCAGCCGGTAGACCGCGCCCGCCAGCCGGCTTCGGTCTTTCATCCACAAAAAAACGCGCCGGACATACGCCACGATGAACGGGACGGGCGCCATATTGCCGACCACACTGACAAAAAAAGCCGTGTACCACGGAAGTCCGGCCACCGCGGCCACGGGGATGGCCCCGCGCAGCTCAATGACCGGGACCATAGAAATGAAAAACGTCATCACGGCCTGCCCCGTTGGCGGCAAACCCTGCAACCAGTCTCCCAGCGATGAAAAGACTTCTCCCAAAACCGCACCTCCCTCATCTGCACAGACCGACAGCCGGCGGACGCCCGCCGGCTGTTCCTCTGTTATACTATACCCCATCTGTAGGCTGGATTCAACGAAAATTTTTCGAAGGCGGCCTCCCCGCTTTCTTCTGTGACCCGTAAACGAAGGCCTGTCCGGCAGCAAAATTGTGTGCCGGACAGGCCTTCGTGTCTTGAATATCTTTGTTCCAAAAAGCTTTCACTCGCGCCCCATCATCTATGCGAGCCTTAGCGGCCTGGAATGCGTCCCGGGCCTGCACATAGCCGCCATTAGACGGTATCCTTCAAGGCGTTGACACGGGCCTGGAGCGCCGTCTTGTCGACAGCGGACTTTGGTCCGTTCAACACGTACACATAGTCGACGACCATCTCGCCGGAGTCGGGGGAAACGCCCTGCTTTCCGCTGCTCTCATCAGCCCATTCGGCCGCTTCGACCGTCAGCTTGATATAGGCCGGGTTTTGTAAGACGCCCTCGTTCTGCCGGATCCATGACCAATCGCTGTACGAACCACCCGAACTGGAATAGTGCGAGCTCAGATTTTTCCAGCTCCCGATGACGACGCCGTCCACCGTGAAGATGTAATCCGTGGGCGACCATTCCAAGCCGATTTTGTGGAATTTGCCGTCGTAGATGTCGATACCAGATCTCCTGGCGCTGCTTTCAATGGACACTTCCTCGGAGGCGGCCATGCGGGAGGCCGTCTCCCAGCCCGGGTCGTTCGGGTAGAGAAGATTGCGGCCGGTATCTCTGCGAGGCCCGGTGTTTATATTTCTGTCGATGCTGCTTCTATACGTGTGATAGGCTGCATTGAACGTCTTCGCCAGATAACCGGCGCTCTCAATGATGTCTATCTCGGTCGCATACTGGCTGCCGCCTTCCGCTATCGTGAGAGGCGCCGCTGTCGCCGGACTGAACAGCCAGAACGCGCCCCACACCGCGTTGCTCTGCGGGAACTTGACGTTGGCTTCGTAGTAGCCGAACGCATTCTCGTAGATGATATCATCTGAGCCGTAGGCGCCGCCGCCCTGGGCGGTGGTTCTGCCGCGGGTGCGCACGCCGCCGGCCGTGATAAAGTTGTTTTTCACGTATGTGCTGGCGTTGGCAGGCGCCGCGTCCGGGTCTTTCTTGTAGCCGAGTACCAGCTCACTGCCCCCATCCTCCCTGACCCTTACCGTCGTCATATTGTCGCGCCAGTTACCCAGACCCTGGCGGTTGGCCTGCTGCGCCAACATAAATTTGCCCTCACCAACGGTCTTATCTTCGTGGACACCCTTCGAGAAATCTTCGTAGAAAACAACATCCGGAGCCGCTTCCGCGGAGGCGGTCGCGCTGAAGGTGATGTGGATGAGCAGGTTGTCGTCCTCGTATTCCCAGGTCGTCGCCTTCACGCCTTCGGAGGGCAACCCGGCGATTTGCGCAGGCGTGATGGCATTGACGGCAAAACTTCTTACCGTACCCGGCATCCCGCAGTCCGACCAACCGGCGTTCGGCTCCAGCGTCAGTGTCACCGTGTATTCCGTGTTCGGCAGAAAGGCTTTATCTATCGCGGGCTCCCAGGTAAGCGTCTGGTTGAAACCGTTGCCCACCGAGGCGGCCGTACCGGTGTTGTTATATAAATTGGCTTTATACGGGTACTTAAACAGGCCGGCCGGGAAATGGCCCGCCACCGGCGCCGCTATCGGTCGAACCTCGCCGACCAGGGGCAGCGGTGCGGCGACAACAACCGCCACCACGTTTGAAGTCACAGAAGGCGCACCAGGCGAGCTTACTACGCAATAGTAGTAATATGTACCTTCCGTCAAATCTGTTGGGAGCTCAAACGTCGCGCTTGCTGCGCCGTCCACGGCTGTCCAGCCGTCGGCGGAAGCCGCGTACCACTGATAGTCCAGTTCCGCGCTCGGGGTCGCCGTCGCCGCGACGGTCAGGCTGCCGGTTACGCCGCCCGCCGTTACGGTGGTGCTTGCCGCCGGGTGGGTGTCTATGGTGATTCTGGACGACGGGAAGAAGTTGCTGTACGTGTTGCCCGGCGTGACCGCCGCGTTGTAATACTCCCTCAGTTCAGAGACTGTCTTAAAGTCGATGCCTCTGCTGCGAAGTTCATGCACAATCTCGGGAAGTGCCTTCTTTGTACTGTTTTGGTAGTCCTGGTGATCGTGGTGCACGTAGACCTGACCGCCTCTTGGTCGATTGTTGGCGTTTGTCTGCGTGAAGTATCTGTTCACCAGATAAGAAGCTGAGTTTTGCAAATCCCAGTCATTCGTGTCAAAACCCCACGAATTGGACAGGCCCAGCTGGCCCGCGGCCGTTGTGATGTTCGCGTTTTTGTCATCATACGGGAACCGGATCCATTTCGCGTCTTTCCCGGTAAATTCGCGGAGGTAATTCTGCGCCTTCAAAAAGTCCGTCATCATCACATCTGGGTCGGCATTGGTCCAGCGCTCATGCTGCCATGTGTGATTGCCCGCTTCATGACCACCGGCGACGATTCTGTCGATGGCCCTTTTGTATTCCGGATGTCTGTTTGACTTCTCAAGGTTGTTGCCGATGATAAAGAAGGTGGCTTTGACGTCGAGCGCATCCAACACATCCAGCAGATCGTTCGTATTGGGACTGATTGTATCGTCAAAAGAGAGTGCGACAAACTGGGTGGGCACCGGGTACGGAACCGCCGGCTTGGTGGCCGGGAATGTTTTGGTGATCACACCCGAACCGGCGGCATGCGTGGTTCCATAGCCGGCTGCCGAGGACCCCGTGCCCGTGATGTTGTAGATTCTGAACCAGTTGGCCGCTATGCCGTCCAGGGTCCAGCCGGGTCTCGGTGTCAATGTCACGGTCGCCGTGTACACGGTATCCGGTTGAAAAACAGCGTCATTGGGGCTCCATTCCACCGTTGCGGTGTACTGGTTCGATGTGGTGACGGATGTCACGGGCGCATTTCCGGTCCTCGGCGGTACGATGTCCCGGATCTGCGGGAAGCTGATTCGGGCGGGCGCATCTAGGACGCCGTCGCCTTCGAGGTAAACCTTCTTGATCTTTACAGACTCACCGAGATCGGGCAGCGCTCCCACGCCTCTCAACCTCTGGAGATCCCAGTTGCCGGTACTGAAACCAATGTTGATGCCAGGCGACACGATCGCATTGGTCCCATTCGCGATCCGTATTGTATCGGTACTGGTCAGGCTGTCAAACGCAGCATCCTGATCAATCCGGAAACGCAGTATGCTGCGGAACCATCCGACGGGCGCCTCGTCCAATTCTATGACCACAGCGTCATAGCCCCTCATGTCGACGAGATTTTCAAACACAAACCGAAACGGTATGTTCCTGGCAGCCGCACCGGCGCCGTTGTTGGAAAGACGTATCAGACCGTCTTCATAGGCCCATGTGGACGTGCCGCCGGGCGTGTGGACCGTGATTTCGCCAAGCGCGGCCGCCCACTGCCCCTTCTCAAACAGCACCGGAAGCTCCGTCGCAGCAGGTTTCGTGACAACAACCGCCACCACATTTGAAGTCAGCGAAGGCGCGTTCGGCGCACTGATTTTGCAATCGTAGTAATACGTGCCTTCCGTCAAATCCGTCGGCACCGCGAATGTGTCGCTTGCTGCGCCGTCAATGGCCACCCAGTTGTCGGAGGAAGTCGTTGTGTTCATGTACCACTGGTAGGACAGCGCCGCGCCCTGCGCGGCTGTCGCCCTGACCGTGAGGCTGCCGCTGATATGCCCCTCAACAAGCGCTTCGGCGGCGGGCGCCGTCGGCTGCGTGTTGAGGGTGATGACCTGCGGTGTGGCGCTGTTTTGGAAAAAGTTTGCATAATTGACGCCGGGTGAAGCCGTAAAGTTTCTGTGCTCTCTCAGTTCAGCAATCGTCATAAAGCCGACGCCTCTGCTGCGAAGTTCATGCACAATCTCAGGAAGCGCCTGCACTGTGTTGGTTTGTCCGGGCTGGTTGTGGGAGACGTAGATTTGACCGTCTCTCACACTGTTGTTGCCCGTGGCCGTAAGTATCGTATTCACCAAACGGGACGCCGAATTGGGGAAGTCCCAGTCGTTTGTCGCGAGCCCCCGCAAATTTGTCAGGCCAAATTCACCTGCCACCCGCAGAGACATCGTGCCGTGGCTGGCATACGGGATGCGGATCCATCTCGGCATTTTCCCGGTCAGCGCAAAGATCACGTCCTGATTTCTCTTGAAGTTTTCCCTCGTCACGTTTTCGTCGGCCGTATTGTCGTACCGTTCATGCTGCCACGCGTGGCTTTCAAGCTCATGGCCCCCGTCAATCAATTTGTCGAGCGCCCTTTTGTATTCCGGCCTTGTGCCCGCCTTTTCGAGGTTGATCCCGTTGGCAAAGAACGTGCCCTTGACGCCGAGCCGGTCCAAAACGTCCACCAGCGCCTCCGTGTCTGACAAGTACACATCGTCAAAAGACAGCGCCACAAATTGGGTGGGCTCCGGATAGGGCAGGATGGCTTTGGTCGCCGGGAACGTGTGGGTGAGTATCCCCGACCCGGCCTCGTGCGTCACCTGCACGGCGCCGCCGGTCGGATAGTAGATCCTGAACCAGTTCGCCGGCACGCCGTCCAGCTTCCAGCCGGGTTTCGGCGTCAGTGTGATGGTCGCGGTGTACACCGTATCCGCCCGGAACGTAGGATGAGAAGGGCTCCACGCCACCGTCGCGGCATACTGACTCGAAGTGGTGATCGTTCTCACAGGCGTATTCCCGGTTCTCGGAGGGTAGATGTCCATGAGATTGCGGGCGTCGCCGTTGATGGTGACGGGGGCGTAATTTCCGTCGCCCTCAAGGTAAATCTTCTTGATCCTCACGGACTCGCCATACGCGGGCAAGCCGCCCACGCCCCGCAGTCTCTCAAGATCCCAGTTGCCGGCGGACATGCCAACCATACCGCTGCTCACATTGGTGCCGCTCTCCATCCGGATGATGTCGGTGTGGCTGTCGCTGCCCCATCCGGCGTCCTGATCAATCCGGAACCGCAATATGCCGCCAAACCATCCGGCGGGCGCTTCTTCCAACTCCATGACGACCGCATCATACCCTCTCATGTCGACGAGATTTTCAAATACAAACCGAAACGCCACGTTCTTGCTCACGGGAACGCCATTATAGATGCGGATCAGACCGTCTTCATAGGCCCATGCGGAGTCGCCGCCGGGCGTGTGGACCGTGATTTCACCAAGCGCGGCCGCCCACTGCCCCTTCTCGAACAGCACCGGGAGAGCGGGGATAACGGACGCCGAGGCTTCACACAGCGGCACCCCGGTCGTCGCATCCCATAAAAACGCCTTTATGTTTGCTTCGCTCGCAAAATCGACGCCGGTCCATGTGTAAGCGTCCGTTCCGACAAGCGCGTCCTTTCTTTCGGACACGTATGCAAGCCTGCCTCTCTCGTCGTAAACTGCAAAGAACACATCGCCGATCTTCTCGCCGGCAGCGCCGGATGTATGCAGATTCAGGGTGACAGCCTCGTCGCTTTTTTCAATGCTTACAATGGAGACCTCAGCCTCTGCAGCCGGCGCGGCGGCCAGCGGGGCCAGCGGGGACGCAATCATTAAAACACTTGCCGTCAGCAGTAACCACGTTAAGAATTTTTTCATTTTGTTTGGCACCCCTTTTCCCTGTCTCTTCACTTTTTCTTCCTAGCAAAAGTCAGATTAACCACAATAATTATATGGGCAGCCTCACAATTTGTCCATTCTCTTATAGTTCTATTTTCTTCCACAACATGCAGAAAAAATCCTTTTTTCGTGATATTTTATATTTTTTCCACTGCAAACCCCCGCGCAGTCGTTTTTTTGCTATTGCCTGGCGTCGCAAAAAGACCGCAAACGCTGTTGTTCCAGCGCTTGCGGTCTTTTTGCGGTCTTCAGATCACACCCCGCCGGGGCGTGCACCGCGGGCCTTTCGGCGTTTCGGGAACGAGGCCTTTCACCCGTTTGTAAAGCAGGAAGGTGAGCCCGCCGACGAGCGCGCCCTTGAAAAGATTGAACGGGGTGATGCTGAGCAGGACGATGTCCCACGTGGTCTGCACGGCGGGGATCAGCCGGGCGCACATGGCGACGATGGTCTCCATCGGCATGATTTTCGCGTAGAACGGGAGCGTGATGTAGTAGTTCGCGGCGGCGCCCGCGAGCGTCATGGCCAGGGCGCCGCACACGAGACCCGCCACCGCGCCGCCCCGGGTTCGACGCAGCCGGTAGACGAGGCCGGCGGTCCCGACCAGGGCTGCACTGACGATGAAGTTGGCCAGCTCCCCCACGCCGCCGGTGGATGTCACGAACAGATGGATGAGGTTTTTGACAAGCACCACCGCTAGCCCGGCCTGAGGCCCGAACCAAAACGTCCCCAGCAGCGCCGGCAAGTCGGAGAAGTCCAGCTTCAAAAACGGTGGAAAGAACGGCAGCGGGAAGTCCAGATACATGAGGACGCCGGACAGCGCGGAAAACAGCGCCATGATGACCAGCATCCGCACATTGACGGCCCGGCCCGATGGATACGGCTGCGTGTGTGTGTTCGACATGGACAAGCGCCTCCCTGCAAAAAAAAATACGCCCCGGCTCATACCGGGGCGCGCACCCATGAGTGAACCGCGACTAACGCCGCGTGACCCATGGTCTCTTCTCCCATCCAGACTGTCACTGTCGGCACCGGAATCACACCGGTTCAGCGCCTCAAAAGAGACGCTCGCGGGCTTGACGGGCTGCCCCGTATCACCGCCGGTGGGGAATCTCACCCCGCCCCGAAGAGAACAAAATCATTGTACCGCCGCGCCCGGAAAAAAGCAAGGGGAAATTTTGCACAAAACTTCACAAACCGCCACCCGCATGCGGCGCTTGCCTGTTTTCCGTTCACTTCCGCTGTTTCCAGGTAAAAAACTTCATCGTAAACCCGATGGTCACACACAGAAAAACAAACAGCGCGCCGAAGTCCAGAAGGACTGTGGGCGTCAGGACCGGGGACACCATCAGACTGCGCATGGCCTCCAGCGCGTAGGTAAACGGGAGCAGCCGCTGGAAGACTTGCAACGCCGGCGGCAGGCTGTCCAGAGAATAGTACACCGGCGTTGCGAACATGACAAAGAACATCATAATCATGGAAAGGGTCTGGCTGGTGTGATAACGCTCGCTGCAGGTTCCGATGATCGCGCCGAGACCTATCATGATGACCATGCTCATGAGAATGATGAGTCCCAGCCAAAAGGACAACACAAAACCCGTGTCGAGCAGCAGCGTCCCCACAATCGGCGTCACAATCAGTGCGGGCAGCACACTGACGGCCGCGCTGAAAAATACCCCCAGCAGCGGGCTGGCACGGTAGATGGGCAGCGTGGCCATGTGCTCAAACCCGTTTCTGGCCCGCATGCCGATCAAAATCTGCGCCAGCGTGGTGATGCACAAATTGGAGATGGACGTGACAAAGTTACCGGAGATATAGAGGATGGCCACTTCTTTCGTCACCACCACAGGCATCAGGCACACCATCAGCACGATCCCCAGCGGAATGACCATAGAAAACAGCGCGTTGACCGCCGCGAGGGACGCCTGCTGTTTTAGGCCAACCATAAAATAGATCCAGGTCTCTGTACACAGACGGCGCATACTTTCTTTCAGTCCCCCGCCGGAGCGTCTTCCGACGGCGCCCGCCGTCCGCATCGGCTGTGTCGTCAAAGCCCGTTCCCTCCTCTCTCTCGTGCCCGCCGCGGCGTCTCACAAGACGCCGCGGGCTCACGCAAATTTGGCCCCCATGGCTTTGATGTAGACATCCTCCAGGTTGGGCCGGCTCATCTGTATGTTCTCGACGCGCGCACTCAGGCTCCGATCGGAAAACACCTCGCCGATGCAGCGGACAATGTCGTCCTCTCCCGTGTAGACAAACAGCGTGCGCCGATCCTCCGACCACTTTTTCTCGTAGCCCGCCAAAAAGTCCGCTCCTGTCTCACCCTCCGCGTCTTTCAGCAGGAGTTCCACCCGAATCTGACGGTTCAGCTCCTTGATCAGGCTGCGCGGACTGCCCTCCCGGATGATCTTGGCGCTCGCAAAGATTTTCACCTCGCAGGCGATGCTCTCGATCTCCCCGATGCTGTGCGTGACCAACAGAACCGTCGCACCTGTGGCGGCGGCGGTCTGCTTCAGAAAATGCCAGAAGTATTGCCGCATCTCCGGATCCAACGCGTTCGTGGGCTCATCCAAGATGATGAGTTCCGGAGATCCGATGACCGCGCAGGCCAGCGCCACCGCCTGCTTCTTGCCCCCGCTCATGGTCTCCATCACCACCCGGAGGTCCTGCTCCAAGTGGAGCTGCGCCGCCAGAGAGGCTATGTGCGCCAGAATCTCCGCCTTCGGCATCTTCTTCAGCCGCCCGGTGTAAAACAGCGCATCCCACGCGGTCAGATGATCCCAGTGCGCGAAGCGCGACTGCATCATGTATCCGATCTTGGAGAGCCCGCCCGCGCCGCAGACGGTCTCCCCAAACAGGGTGATGCGCCCCGACGTCGGCGTCGTGTAGCCGATGATCTGCTTGATCAGCGTCGTCTTCCCCGAGCCGTTCGGGCCGAGAAACGCCACGATATCACCTCTGTCCACAGAGAAACTGATGTGATCGTTGGCCACCACGCAGCCCTTTCGCGTCCTGTATTCCTTGCACAGGTCTTCCACCTGCAGCACTGTATCGGCCAAAGGCCTCACCCCTCTCCCGTGTTTGGATCGCTTAGCGCTGGATCCGGGAGTACACCCTTTTGTATGAAAAACCGTACCGTGCGCTGGAACAATCGCTCCATATCCCGCATCGCGAACACCTCGTCCGGGTCGAAATAGGCGCGCGTGTTGTCGTCGGCATAGCGGACGCGGATGGCCGCCGCCCTCTCCGTGCCGCGCGGCAGCAGCGGCAGCAGGCTGGCGCAAGTGCTCTGCGGAGCCCGTCTGGCCCGTTCTTGCACGCGCGCATGCCAGGCCGGGTAGTCAAGCAGCGCCATCTTATACCGGCAGGCGCACAGCCACGCCCACAGGCGGTCCGCCGTCAGATCCTGCGCGCAACTCAGATGGTAGTTGCGGTTCATGCCGGCGTCCTGCCGGGAGATCCCGACGATCACCCGACTCAGCGCGTCGACGCTCACCATGTCCGTCGGCATACCCTGGTCCACCATAGCGCGGACCTCCACGCACGCTTTGATCATCAGCCATAGAAAATCGCTGGCCTGACACGCGCCGCTGACGGAATCGCCGCTTATCCTCGTCGGGCGGTAGATGTTGACGCACAACCCCCGCGCCCGCGCCTGCCGGATAAGCCCCTCCGCTACGATCTTGGTCTGCGCGTAGCCGCTCACGCGGTTCCCGTGTGTGACGTCCGGGATGCTGTCCTCCCCCGCCACCTCCAGACGGGTGCCGTCGAAGACGGACAGCGTCGAGACGTAGTGCACCGGCTTGGACCGCGTCCGCGCGGCAAAACGCAAAATCTCTTCCGTCCCCGTGACATTGGCCGCCTTCAGCTGCTCGTAGGAGTGCCCGTACTGCACCGACGCGCCGCAGTGGTACACCGCATCGATACGCCCGGCCAACGCCTCGTATCTGTCCTCGGACCACCCAAACCGCGGGCGCGTCAGATCCCCCGCCACCGGGATCACACGCTCCACGGGGACGTCTGCGAGCCCGTAGTAGTCCAGCCCGGTCCTCAGCCTCGCCAGAGCCTGGACGTCGCCGTCGGCGCGCACCAGGCAGTGGACGCGGGCCTTCGTCATGCACAGCAAGTCCCTGAGTAGGTAGACACCCAAAAAGCCCGTGGCCCCGGTCAGCAGAATGTCCGCCCCGCACGCCGCGGTACTCTGCGCCGCGGCCGCGATGTCCGCGGCCAGCGCCATCTCCCGGTCCAGATCCACTTCGCCGCCGGTCTGGACCGTTCCGTCCGCCAGATAACTGTCCAAATCCTGAATGGTCGGTTTCGAGAAGAAGTACTTGTAGGGCACGTCCACATGAAACCGCTCGCTGATCAAAAACATCAGCCGCGTCACCAGAATCGAATTGCCGCCAATATGGAAAAAATTGTCATATATGCCGATCCGCTCCACCTCCAGCAGCTGCCCCCACAGTTCGGCTATCTCGCGCTGCCGCTGCGTGACGGGCGCCACAAAGGCGGTCCCCAAATCGAGGCTCCTGGCCGGGGCGCGCCGGAGCGTCTCGCTGTCGAGCTTCCCGTTGGCGGTGATCGGGAGCGCGTCCACCACCAGGAATTTGCTCGGAATCATATACTCCGGCAGATATTCCTGCAAAAAATCGCGGACCGCGCGCCCATCCGGCTGCGACGCCCCCTCCGTGACGAGGTAGGCCGCGAGCTCAGTGAGTCCGCCGTCGCTCTCTCTGGCCAAAACAGCGGCCTGCCGTACCGCCTCGTGGCGGAGCAGCGTTTTTTCAATCTCTTCCAGTTCGACGCGAAAACCCCGGATCTGCACCTGTTTGTCGATCCGCCCCCAATACTCCAATTCGCCGTCGGCGCCGTAGCGCACCAGGTCTCCGCTGCAGTACAGCCGCCCTCTGCGCAGATATGGGTAGGTGATGAATTTTTCTTTTGTGAGCGGTTTGTTGCCGAGGTACCCTCTGCTGACACCGCTGCCGCCGACGACAAATTCACCCACCACGCCAAACGGCACCAGCTTGTGGCGGGGGTCCATCACATACCCCTGATAGGTCGGCAGCACCCGTCCGATGGTGTTTTTGCCCGCCGCGATGTCCTCTTTCGTGATCTGTTTGTACGTCACATGCACGGTGGTCTCGGTGATGCCGTACATGTTGACCAGCATCACCGCCGGGTACCGCTCCGCAAACGGCGCGAGCTTCCCGATGTGCAGGGCCTCTCCGCCAAAGATAACAACTTTCAGCGCCGACAGGTCCGGCGCGTGCGCCATGTCCTCCTGACTCAGCAGGGAAAAAGCCGAAGGCGTCTGATTCAGAACCGTCACGCGGTGTTCGATTAGCATCTCGCGGAAACGTCTCGTATCGCGCGCCTCCTCCGACGACACGATCAGAAGCCGTCCGCCCGTCAGCAGAGCGCCGTACATCTCCCAGACTGAGAAGTCGAAGTGATAGGCGTGGAACATCGTCCACACATCGCCCGGCGCGAAGGGGAATAGGCCGCAATTTCTCTGAATGAGCACCGAGACGTTCTGGTGCTCGATCATGACCCCCTTCGGCTGCCCCGTCGTCCCAGATGTGTAGAGCACATAAGCAAGCGTATCGGGGCGTCTCCGCCACAGGGGTCTGTGGGCCCTCCCGCGGGCCGTCTTATCGGCCGTCTCCGACAGCGCCAATAACAAATCAGAGAGCAGCAACACCTCGCCGACGTCCGCGCCGAGAGGCCTCTCCGAGATCACCAGCCAGGCGCCGCTGTCGGCCACGATGTACTGGATCCGCTCTCGGGGCAAGGCGGGGTCGAGCGGCAGATAGGCGCCGCCCGCTTTCAGAATCGCCAGCATGAGGGCGACACAGTCCACGCTCTTCTCCACCACGAGCGCGACGATCGCGCCGCGCGCCAGGCCCCTGGCTTGCAGACAGCAGGCCAGAGCGTCTGACTTGTCTCTGAGCGCCCCGTAAGTCAGGCAGCCGCGCGCGTCCTCCACGGCGACGGCATCCGGTCTCTGGGCGGCCTGCGCGTCAAAGAGTTCGTGCAGACAGTCCCCCCAGAACATCTCCGAGCCGTGCTGTCCATATTTTTCCAGCAATCGCTCTTCCTTCGGAGAGACGCAGCTGACCGCCTCGACGCTCTTATCCGGATGATTCAAGAGCCGCCGCGTAAGCGTCAGATAGTTCTCCGCCAGGCGCGACGCCATCTCATCGCCGAAATACCGGCGGTTGTACGTCAGCAGCAGCGTAAAACCGGCGCCGCGCTTTACGATGGACAGATTGTAGTCGTACTTCCCCCAGCCGAGGTTCAGGTCGATCTCGGCAAATGTCCCGTCGTCCTCCTCCCGCTCCTGTTCCTCGTAGCGGAAGAACACGTCGAAAAACGCGGTGCGGCCCATGTCGTTGTCCGGCTTGATCTTCATAACCAGTTGCTCAAAGGGGATCACACTGTGCCGCGCCGCGCCGTCGGCGCTCTCGCGGACCTGTGCCGCGAGAGCCCGGATGTCAGCCTGCGGGTCGAGGACGTCGCTGACCAGCACCAAATTGGAGACAGGGCCCACAACGTCCTTCGTGCCCCCGCTGTCGTCTTCACGCACACTGGTTCCGACGTTGATCTCGGTGAGACCCGTATACTGCATCATCAGCACTTTGTACGCCGCCATCAAAAAATCTCCGGCGCCGCCGGCGCGCGCGAGCGCGTCCAGTTTCTCCGCCAGCCCCGACGGAAAGACTCGGCGGCAAACCGCCGGCTCATAGACGTGCACCAAGGCGCGGCGGCTGTCCGTCGGCAGCGTCAGCGTCTGGATGCGATCCCCCAGTTTGCCCCGCCAGTACATGACCTCTGTCTCAAGAAAGTCCGCCGGGAGTTCCCGCTGCCACAGGGCGTAGTCGACGTATTGCAGGCTCTCCCCACCGGCAATCGCCGCCTCGCCGGCGGTAAGTCGGCGGTACGCTCGGATGAAAGCTCGCCGCAGCATCTGTTTCGACGGGGCGTCGCACAGGCTGTGGTGCAAAACAAGCAGGAGGTAGTTCGCCCGCGCGCGCGTCTCAAGATACCATGTCCGAAACAGAGCCCCCTCAAGGCCGTCCCGAAAGGCGCCGAACGCGAGTTCTTTCAGACGCTCCACCGCGCTCTCACCGTCGTGGATATCCGGCGCCCGCAACACCGTAAAGACCGGCTCGACATCCTCCAAAATCTCTTGATAGATGGTGTCGCGCTCCTTGACAAGGCGGGTGCGTAAGATCTCAAAGCTGCCCGTCAGATGGCGAAGCGCTTTGCGCACCGTCTCCTCGTCAAGCCGCCCTCGCACCTTCAGGATGAGCGGCACATTGTGGTACACCGGCCCCTCCGGGTAGAGCGCGCCCCGCTCGAAGGCGTCGATGAACCACATTCTCTCCTGATGATCGGATGCTCTGTACCGCATGGTCCGGCTCCTTCCTTTCCTGCCCCAAAACGGGTGTTCCTGTCAGTGGGCGAGCCGCTCGTCTTTGACGATCGCACCGTCTCTGATGTGGAGAATCCGGGTGCCGCAGGCGGCGGACTCCACGGAATGCGTCACCATCACGATGGTCTTGCCGAGTTCCCGGTTCACCGACCGCAGGAGCTGCATCACGCCCTCGCCCGTCTTGCTGTCGAGGTTTCCGGTCGGCTCGTCGGCAAAGATGATGTCCGGCTGCCCGATCAGCGCGCGGGCGATCGCGGTCCGCTGCTGCTGCCCGCCGGAGAGCTCCCGAGGGAAGTGTTTCTTGCGGTCCGACAGCCCCACGGTCTGCAGGATCTGCGCGAGCGCCCCCTTCATCTGTCCGGGCCGCTTCCCGTCCAGCACCGCCGGCAGCAGAATGTTCTCCTCTACCGTCAAATTGGGGATGAGGTTGTAAAATTGAAACACAAACCCTACCATATTGCGCCGCAGCGCACTTTTTTCCGCGTCGCGCATCTCCCGGATGTTGCGACCGTTCACCCAGATGTCCCCGCCGGTGACGCGGTCCAAGGTCCCTATCAGGTACAAAAGCGTGCTCTTTCCGGACCCCGACGCGCCCATGACGCTGACAAACTCTCCCCGGCCGACTTCAAAGGAGACGTCGCGGAGTACGGAGACTTTTGCGTCGCCCACACCGAACTCCTTGCTGACGTGTTTTACCTGAATCGCAAGCTCGCTCATCTTCTTTCCCCCGATTTCTTCATGGCTCAGATGTCAGAAGTGCATCTGACACCCAAACCCATCATTCGTACTTGATCCGCTCGATCAAACTCATCTTCTTGTTCTTCCAAATGGCCAACAGCGACAGCACGCCCATGACGACGAGAGCCGCCGCACCGAAGATGAGATACTCCGTCATGTCGCCGCGCATCTTCACGCGTCCAAAGATAAAGCCGAGTATCCCAGGCGTGATGTACAGCGTCCCCCGCGCGGCCGCGAACCCGAACAATACGCCGAACACACCGGTGAGCAGCGCCTCCGTCAAAAAGAGCCGGTTCACCTTTTTCTTCTCCATGCCGAGCGCCCGGTACGTCGCGATGTCCCGCCCCCTGTCAAACACGCTGACCAGGATGTTGTTGACGATCCCGATGATGCCGACGAGCAGCGCAAAAATCGCGTAAGCGCCAATGATGCGAAACATGCCGGTGATAAAATCCTGGTTGGCGGCCACCAGTTCCTCCAACGTCTGCATGAAGAGAATCTCGTCTAAAAACGTCTGCCGGATGGCGTTCTTCACCTCGTCCGGCGCACCGTTCGCCTTGACGTAGAGATGCGTGTAAAACGACAGGCCGGCGTCCGCCGTCATATGGCCGGCCGAGATGAACGCGATGTTGCCCAATTTAAAGGAACTGTCGATCAGCGCGGTGACCGTGTACGCGACATCCCGTCCGCCCAGGCGCAGCTGTACGGCGTCCCCGGGCGCCAGACCGAGCTTGGAGGCCAGCAGCTCCGTGACGACGATGTGCCGGCCGGCGCCGAGGTCCCGTACCGCGGCTATGGCTTTCTCGCTCCGGCCGGCGCCCATGTAGTCGAAGAAATCCTCGGACTCGATGCCGTACAGCGTGTTGAGGAAGAACCCCCTGTCGGAGACCTCCACGTCGTTTAGCTCATAATCCCCGACAAACGACGCGACGCCCGGCACCGCCCGCAGCGCCGCGAGCGCCTCTTCGTCGGCCCGCCTCAGCTGCAGGGAGACGTCATACAGATGATACTCCTCATATACGCTCTCCACGGTGTACGAGATGGCCTCGGAGACGCCTCTGATCACCAGAACGCCGGCGAGGGAGATAGTGAGCAGTCGGACGATGTTGAGCAGCGATTTGCTGCCGCCCACGTTGCGGATCGCCAACCAGAATACGCCGCCCCCGCACACACGGGTCAGCAGCCGGGCTGCAAATCGGACGGCCTGCGTGACGGCCAGCATCGTGACCAGCAACAGGCAGGACATACAGACAATGGTCAGGATCATGGACATGAGACCCGTCGGCAGGTATCCGGGAATGAACAGGCACAGCAGATAGACGACCACCATCATGAGCATCAGCGACACGACGCGACGGCCGCTGCGCGCCCCCTCCGGCGCGCCGAGGATCATCTCTTTGACCGACGTCTTAGACAGGCGGACAATGGGGAAAAGCGCGCTGGCGATCGTCAGCGCCGCCGCGTACAGCACCGCGGCGAGCGCGTCGCGCCCGCCGAACTGTACCGACACCGGCAGCCCCCCTCCCAGCTGCGTCACATACACATCGACAATCGCCCACAGCACGCCCAAGCCGATAAGGACGCCGAAGACGCCGCCCAGTATACCGTAGACGCCGCTCTCCAGCACCAGCAGCGCGTTCATCTTCCGCCCGGTTGCGCCGACGCTCCGGAAGCTGCCGTAGACCTGTGTCCGCTCTTTCATAATGAGGGTGAAGGCCGTGTAGATGATAAAGACGGTCATGAAGATCACCACCACCGAGGCAACCCGGAACGGGAGCACCACCGTAGAGACAATTTGAGCTAACTCGTCCGGGTTCACCGGCCGGCTCACATCGCACGCGGGCAGCGCGGCCCGCAGCGCGGCCATCTGCGCCTCGATCTGGTCGGGCGCGTGCAATTTGACAAAGAAGAGATTGGACTGGTTCCGCGCGTCCAACAGATCGCCCAATGCCTCCTTGGGCACCACCGCCGTGATCTCCGTGCTTTCGTTCAGGAACAGACCGGTGGCCTGTGCGATTCCATACACCGTAAAGCGTTGCGCCCGCCCCAAAAACCGGACGGTAACGGCATCGCCAACCGACAGCGCGCGCCGCGCCGCGAAGCGCTGGCCGACGATGATCTGCGCCCCCTCAAAGGGCGTCTCGGCCCGCGCCGCAAACACCACCGGATTGTTTTGCGCCAG
Organism: Oscillospiraceae bacterium; assembly: GCA_031265355.1. NCBI lineage: Bacteria > Bacillati > Bacillota > Clostridia > Eubacteriales > Oscillospiraceae > Oscillospiraceae bacterium. Next base: position 61,862 of record JAISCT010000047.1, read on the forward strand.
CGCGTCCAGCGTCGTACCCAAGACATTTAAATACACCATGTTTTGGGCATCCGGGGCATACAGCCCCTGGGCGCGCAGCACCCCCATCACATAGTCCGCCGCCGGCGCCGTCGGCGCGAGGGCGTCGTCGGCGATGTACTTCGCAAGGCCCGTCTCCGTCTTGACCGTCACTTGGATGTCCGCGTTGCCGCTGGCCGCGTATATCTGATCCAAATACATCTCCCGGCAGGTGCGGCTCATACCCTCGGTGGCAAACAACAGCGCGGCGGACACGGCGATCGAGAACAAAACGAGGAAGAACCTCGCCTTGTTTTCCATCATGTTGCGAACCAGATACCTAAAGATCATCTTCACAGTTAGCATCCCCTCCCCATCTCAACCGGCCGCGGGCCGTCTCCGTCCCCATGTCAGCGGCGCGGGCGCGGCGGGGGCGCACGGCGCCCCGTCCGCTGTCTCTCCCCCCGCGAGGGCACTGCGTATCAGTGCGACGATCTCCGGCACATGCTCATAAAAATAGAAATGATCCCCCTCAAACGCGTGGTATCGGCATGCCCTGTCGGTGCACGCCCGCCACCGCAGCATGTCTTCCGCCCGCCCCAAAAACGCCCTGTCCCCCAGCCCGGAGAATACTGTGAGGCCGCAGGGCAGCGGGCGGAGCGGCTCGCTCAGCGCCCTGGTCGCCATCATCCGGTAATCGGCCTTCAAGATAGGGACGATCAGATCCATGAGCTCCTTGTGCCGCACGATCTCTCGCGGCGTCCCGCCCAGAGCGAGCACGCGTTCCATGAACGTCTCGTCCGGCAGCTCATGCAGCGGCGCTCGCCGTGCGGACGGGACCGGCGGCACATTGGCCGACACAAAGACGTGCGCCGGCGGCGGCGCGCCCATCTCCTCCAGCCGAAAACAGACGTCATAGGCCAGCCAGCTCCCCATGCTGTGCCCAAACAGCGCGTAACGGCCCCGGATACGCCGCCGGACGACGGCCCCGACGTCGTCCACGGCCTGCGCGAAGGTGTCGTACAAAGGCTCCGTGAAGCGTCGGCCCCGGCCAGCCAGCTCGATGGGCTCAAAGGCGAGTCCCCGGTCCGTGTGCTTTCGAAAACACGCGTATGCGGACGTCATACCGCCCGCGTGGGGGAGGCAAAACACCTGCGCCGATCCCATTTCCATCTCCTGACCCTCTCTCTGTGTTTTCTCTTGTCCGCCAAAACAATGGCCCGACCAATCATCCGGGACGCGCTGCGGTGTTGCCATAGACAAACACCTCCGAAAAGAGCGGAAGGACCGACAGATTCCCCTGCACCAGCAGCTGTCCCTGGGTCATGGCTTTCAAAAAACTCTCTTCCGATTTGCCGAAGACCTGCATCCACTGCGTCAGCGTCGTTCGGACGCTGAGATCCGCCCGGCTCTCAAGGTCCTCCGTGATCTCCAGCTCTTTGCCGCGCACGTGGAACACGCACACGCCCGGCGCATCGCCGACGAAAGTAAATTTTACCGTGAAATCCCTGCCCTCGCCGGCACCCCTGAACATCAGCAACATCAGGTTCTTAAAGTTTTGCACGCTACCGGGCGGCACCGCTTCGCGGTGTTTCAGCCACCGCGAAGCCAGCTCCAGCGAGCTGATGCGCGCCTTTGTGCCTATCTCCAAACTCAGATTGTGCGAGAGGATTGTCTTTTCCAGGTCCCCCAGATCCTGTGAGACCCGCCGCGCCGTTTCCACGTCCACGGCGCCCGTCTCCGCCATCTGCCGCCCGGCGTCCCGGCATGCCTGCAAGACAGACTCTCGCTTCTCCCGAAAGGCGCCCCAGAACAAAAACGCACTCGCATTGCCCCGGTAAAGTTCCGCTGTCAGCGCGTTTCCCAGCAGGTAGTGCAAATACGCCGACATCTGGGCAAACGCGTGGCTCACATGCCAGGATGCGGACGCAATCACCACCGTTTTGGGCAGGGGCCCTCGAAACGGCTGGCTGACGGTACCGCCAAAGACGTCCTGACGCGCCTGCAGCGCCGGAAACAGTCGTTCAATGAACCGTTTCAGGGTGGCGCTGACCATCCCAAAATACACCGGCGTGACCAACACTAGGATGTCGGTCTGCATGAACAGCGGGAAGATCCGCCGCGTCATCTCGTCCGGCAGCACGCATCGCCCCACAGAGGGCGTCATACAGCAGGTACAGTCCCGGCAGTCGTCGATGCGAACCGCCGTCAAGTCGATGTCCGTGACCTCGGCGCCGGCGCTCTGCAATCCCTCGATGAACCGCCCCGCCATCTGCCGCGAGGTACTGAGCAGAAGCTCCCTGGGACTCGACTGCACAACCAACGCTCTCAACCCGCAGCCGCCTCCCTCTCCTCCGATGCCGACGCCTGCGCCGCGGCCCGGAAATACTTCCGGCAGCCGAAGCAGTAGAGCGGCCCTGTGACGCCGCCCAGCGTGCCGGCCACCAGCATCATCAGGCTGTATGACATGCCGGCGATGCTGACCGCTATCTGGCTGATGTAACTCAACACCAACACGATGCACTGCACGCTGGCGACAATGCCCAGAATGCACTGTTTGCGAGAAAATCGGTTGCTGCGCAGCGCGACGAGGTTTGTGGCCAGGTACCCCACGCCGAACAACCCCCACGTCCAGAGAAAATAGGGGTCCAGTGGGAAGTAGTGCGGCGCCGTGATCTCTTCGAGCGTGAATCCCGCGGCGTACTGCTGCAGCATCACCCGGGTGACCTCGACGAAGTGCACCCAGTTGGCCGCCCCCAACAAAAGGCCAAAGAGCATACAGATCTTGCTCCAGGTAAGTACGCCCGCGTGCCGTTCATTGCCCTTGCCGACATACACGTTCAGCGCGACGACCACCGCGATGTTCAGAATGTACAGGACCGCAAACAGCAACCGCCATATGATGTTGATGTACGGACGATGCAGCAGCGTCCCGAACCCCTCTCCGCCGGCGATGTACATGCCGACCGGGTCCACTGCGATCATCACGGTGACAGTCACATAGAGGAGAGCCACCACGGCCGTCAAGAGACCGCCAAGCCGCAGAATGCTTCTCTCACTTTGGGTGTACGTCTCTCCAAGAACCGCCTGGTATTTCATGCAACTTCTTCCTTTCCCGTCCGGTCTTTCTTTTTTCCGTCCCATCCCGCCGCGCGTCAGCGCCGTCGGCGCACCGGCGACAGCGCGGCCCGCTCCTCCGACAGGAGCGAACCGACGGTCCGCTGCGGGCACTGCGTGATTTGCCCGAGCACGGCGACAAAGCGGGCCGCGATTCTGGCCGCCGTGGCGTCCAGAAACAGTGACGTGCTGTACTCAAGCCGCAGCCACAGAGACGTCGGCGTCTCCACAAAGTTAAACACCAGATCGCACTTGCTCTGGGTGGAGGGCGTAGTAATAATTTCCATTTCTCCCCCGTCGAAAGGGATCGTCCGTTCCCGCTGTGAGGAGACCAACTGCACCAGCACCGCAACCAGCGGGGTCTCCTCTGCGCGCGGCGGGACCATTGCGCGCAGAATGCTGGAATACGGGCACGTCTGATGGGCAAACGCCTGCAGCAGGACCTCCCGCACCCCCGCCACCAGAGCGGTAAAATCGTCTTCGGCCCGGAAATGCAGCCTGAGCGGCAGGATGTTGAGGTAGTAGCCCACCTGGTCAAACAGCTGGACATGATCCCGGCCGCTGACCACCGTACCGAGGACGATGTCCCTCTGCCCCGTGTACTTGTGCATCAGCGCGTACACCGCCGTCAACAGACCCATAAACAGGGTGCCCCCGTGGGCCTGCGCGAGCGCCCTGAGAGACCGGACCAGCGCGTCGTCCAGAGATACGTCGATACTTCGCCCCGCGTGCTCCGCCCCGCGCCGGTCCGGAAAATCGGCGTTGAGCGTCAGCACCGGGACGGGCGGCGTCAGCACGCGCGCCCAGTGGCGCTTCAGTTCCTCCCCGTAGGACCCCTGCAGCCGGTTTCGCAACCACACGGCGTAGTCCGCGTACTGGATCGACAGCGGCGGCAGGTCCGGCGTGCGGCGCGCGCGGCGTGCGCAGTAGAAGGCCTGCAAATCCCGGCACAGGATCTCCAGGGAGTGTGCGTCGGCGATGATGTGATGCATCACCAGCACAAACAGATGCCGATTCTCGCCGAGATACGCCGCCGCGGCCCGGACGGGCCGTTCCGCCTCAAGATCAAACGGTCCGGCCACTTGCGGCAGCAATCTCTCCAGGGCCTCTTCCGCTGCCGCGCCGTCGAAGTTCAAAACGTCAAAGTCGCCGAAACTGTCGTTGTAGGGCCGCACCCGCTGGGCGGGGACGCCGTCCGCCACGGCGAACTCCGTCCGCAGCGCGTGGTGCCGCCGGATGAGATCCCGCAGGGCGCCGCGCAACGTCTCCATCTCCATCCGATGGCACAGCAGCGGCAGGACAATGTTCAACGTACCGCCGTCCCGATGCAGTTTGACCGTCGTCCAGATGTCCTCCTGCATCGGGGACAACACATAGTACGCGGCCTCGGGCGCGGCCGGGATGTCCTCCGCCGTCCCGCAGGGCGCCTCCTCGCGGCGGAGTCGGTCCACATACGCCGCAAGCTGCGAGACCACCGGCCGGCGAAACAGTTCGGCCAGCGGGAAATGGATGGAGAAGGCCTTCTCCACGACCGCGGCCAGGCGGGCGGCGTTTAAGCTGTGGCCGCCCAGATCGAAGAAATCGTCCTCTCGACCCACATCCTCGACCCGCAAGATTTCCGCCATCGCCGCGGCGATCCGCTCCTCGGTCTCCGTCTGCGGCGCCGTGGCCGTTCGCCCGGCCGCGGCCGCCAGATCGTCCAATTTTCCCCTGTCCAATTTGCAGTTGTCCGTGAGCGGCAGCGCGTCCAAAAAGACGATCCGCGCCGGCACCATGTACGGCGGCAGAAAAGCCCCTATCCGCTCTTTGACTGTCTCGGCGTCTCGCGCGCCGCCGGCGACAAACGCGCAGAGGTATGGGTCGCCCGCCGCGCTCCGTTTGACGACGACCGCCGCATCCTCCGCCCCCGCATGGATCCTGAGCGCGTGCTCAATCTCCTTGGTCTCAATGCGAAACCCCCTGATTTTGACTTGTCCGTCCGCCCGGCCCAGGTACTCGATCTCCCCGCTCTCCAACCACCGGCCCAGGTCGCCGGAGTGGTACAGCCGCTTGCCCGCCAGCGCCGTACAGGGAACGAAGCGCTCCGCGGTGAGTGTTTCGTTGCCCACATAGCCACGCGCCAGTCCCGCCCCGGCCACGCGGATCTCCCCCGTCATGCCAACGTCGCACAGCCGGTCTCCGCACATCACATAGGCATCCAATGTGGGCAGCGGCCGGCCAATGTTGCTGACCGGACGCAGCGTGTCGGCCGGCGTCAGCTCTTTGTACGTCGTGTGTACGGTCGTCTCCGTGATGCCGTACATGTTGACGACCTTGACCCGCGGGTGGCGTTCCATAAAGCCGCGCAGTTTGTCCGGCGCCAGCGCCTCTCCGCCGAAGATCAGATACCGCAGGCTGTCGAGGGGCGGCCCTGCCGCCGCCAACAGGCTGTAGAAGGCGGAGGGCACTTGGTTGAACACCGTGACACCCCGGGCGCGAACGATCTCCGCCACCGTCTGCCCGTCCCGCGCCTCTTCTTTAGAGATGACGACCAGCGTCCCGCCAAAGAGCAGCGCGCCAAAGATCTCCCAGACCGAAAAATCGAAGCAGGCCGAGTGGAACATCATCCAGACGTCTCTCTCGGTAAAATCAAACGGGAAACCTGCGTTGAAGAACAGCCTTACGACCTGCGCGTGCTCCACCATGACGCCTTTGGGCTGCCCGGACGTACCGGAGGTAAAGATGACATAGGCCGGATCTTCGGGCCGGGCACCGCCGTCCACGTCCCCAGCTTCACCGGCAAATGTCCCCTCGTCGCGCAGGTCGATCACCGGCGCCACCGTGTCGAAGGGCGCCGCGGGCCCGTCGGTCAGCACGGCCCGCGCGCCGGCCGTTTCGCACATGTAGGCCAGTCGTCCGGCCGGGTAGTCCGGATCCATCGGAACGTAGTGGGCCCCCGCCTTCAGCACCGCCAGAAGACCAACAATCAACCGAATCGATTTGGGGCAGCAGAGGCATACCGCGTCCCCCGGTCCGATCCCCATCTCGACCAGCTTGCGCGCCAGCCGATTGGCCCGTTTCTCAAGCTGCCCGTAAGAGATCTCTTTGTCCCCGCACACCACGGCCGCGCGGTCGGGGCGGCGGCGGCACGCGCGCGCAAACAACGTGTGCACACAGACGTCCCGCGGGTAGTCGACGGCGCTGTTTTGCGACCATGAGAGGATCCGGGCCTCCGCCTGCGGGTCGAGCACCGAGACGGCCCCGACACGCATGTCCGGGGTTCCCGTCACCTGTTCCAGTACCCGGACCAGTTCCGCACCGAGGCGCGTCATCTCCGCCTCGGTGAACACCTCGGCGTTGTACTGAAACAGGACCCGCGCCTCTTCAAGGGGCATGACCACCACCGTGAGGCCGTAATTGGTCTGCTCCCGTCCGGTGAGCCGGCCGACGGCAAAGCCCCGCTCGGCCACGGCGGCCGGATCGTTTTGCACCCTGTCGATCGGATAATTTTCAAAGACCAAGATGGTGTTCACAGCGTCGCGCGCCAGGCATCCGGCGTTTTGAAGTTCAGTCAGCGAGGTGTATTCAAACGTCTGCCCAATGAGACAGCCGTCGTGCACCGCGCGCAACAACGCAAAAAACGTCATGTCCGATCCCTGCGTCTTCACCCGGCAGGGGATGGTGTTGATCAGCAGACCCACGGTCTGGTGGAAATCCTCCCCGCCGCTCCGGCCGGAGGTCACCACACCGAACAGCACGTCGTCGGCCCGGCTGTGACACTGCAGCAGCACACCCCAGACAGCCTGCACCAACATGTTGAGCGTCGTTTCCGCCCGCTGGGCCAACACCTTGGCCCGTTCGGTGAGCGCCCGCCCAAGAGGCACCGCCTTCTCCGCCGCCCGGCAGCGGTATCCGGCGGCGTCCGGCGGCTTGCCAAACAGCGTCACATCCGTGTCGTAGCCCTCAAGGTAGGCCCGCCAATGTGCGAGACCCGCTCCACTCCTCGGCAGCAGCCATTTGACAAACCCGTCGAACGCGTTGCGCGTCCGCTCGTCCAGCGGCCTGTGCTGTCGGATATCCGTGTATATCCGGATGAAATCACCCAGGAGGATGCCGACGCTCCAGCCGTCCAAGATGATGTGGTGCATGGTCCATACCAGCTCGAACCGATCCGTCCCCATCTGAAACACGTCCAATTTCAGCAGCGCCTCCCGACCGAGGTCGAAGCCCTTGTCCCGGACCGCCTCCATGTGCGCTTCCAGTCGACGCTCCTGCGCCGCCTCGGGCAGCGTCGTCAGGTCGAAAAACCCGGCCTTCAGCGCGCGCGTCCGCAGCACCACCTGCACGGGCGTCTCCTGCGCATCGGCCGCAAAGAAGGTGCGCAGCACCTCATATTTCCGCCCCAAATGGGCCAGCGTCCCCTCCAACGCCGCCCAATCCAGCGTGCCCGTCACGGCGATCCGCTTTTGAACAATATACATTCCCTGCCCATACAGCTTGTCACAGGCAAGGATCCCCCGCTGCAGCGGGGTCAGCGGGTAAATCTTTTCGACGTTGGTCCGCGCTGCGGCGCCGTTGTTCATGTGCCTCCCTACCCTTCCGCCATCCCGGCGTTTAGTACCTTGTTGCCGCGAAGCGGCAACAAAAACAAGAATTTGGGTTGTGGGTTGCAGGTGCAACCCACGTTAGTGTCCCGCCAACTGGCCGCCCAGACGCAAAATCTCCGCCAGTTCCTCCATCGACAGCGACGTCTCGCCGAAGTCGGATGGCGTGTACGCCACATCCCTCCGTCCGGCGCAGTGCTCGATCACATCGACGATCTCGCGCTCCAGGCGCGCCGCGAAGGCGTGCAGCGCCGCGTCTGAGAGTGTGTCGGGCCGGCCAGTCAGCTTCAGACAGAGCCGGCCGTTTTCGACATACGCGTTGATCTCCAACGCGAACGGGCCGGCGTCGCGGCGGCTGTGCAGGGCGCCGTAGCTCCTGTCCAATATCGCAAAGCCGCCCTCCTCCGGCGTGTCCCGGAGTTCCCCCAGGTAGTTGAAACCGACGTCCGGCCGCATCGCGTACTGCCGGTATCGGGGGGAGCCTTCTACATAGTGCAAAATGCCGTACCCGACGCCCCGGCGCGGGACCTGGCGCACCGCCTCTTTGACGCCGACAATCGTCTGCTCCAGACTTTCCTCCGGCAGGTCGCCCAGCACCAGCGGGTAATACGACGTGAACCAGCCGACGGTACGGCCGATGTCGACTCCCGGCAGCACGTCCTCCCGGCCGTGCCCCTCCAGTCCGACGGCCAACGCCCCGGCGGTCCCCCGGCAGGCGCTCAGCACCCGCTTCAGCGCCGCCAGCAGCAGCTCGCGGACCTCCGTGTTGTAAGGGCGCAGCGCCTCGGCGAGCAAGCGGCGCGTGTGCGTCTCGGCAAGCAGAACCTCCGCCGTCAGCGCTTCGCCCCCCAGTGGGACTGCTGGGGGCGGAAACACGGGCGAGACGCCCATCTTGTTCTTTTCGTCCCAATATCGGATCTCCCCGGCCGTCTCCGGCCTGTCGAAATACCGCGACAGGCTGTTTGCCCACAGCAGGTACGCATCTGTCTTGTCGGGCAGTACGACCGGCCGCTCCTCCAAGATCAGCCGATAGGCGACGATGAAATCTTCAATGATGTACTTCCACGAAATGCTGTCCACCACCAAGTGGTGCGCCGTCAGCAGCAGCCTGTCCCCCGCCCTGAGACTGACGATCATCGCCTTGAACAGCGGGCCCTCCGCCAGACAAAAACTGCTTTGGAGCGCCTGCGCCAACGTCCTCATCGTGTCGTCGGCGTTTTCGTCCTCCGTCAGGTCGTGGAAGGCACACGCAAACAAAGCCCCCTCCAGCCCCCGATTTCGGGCACGGACAACCCCGTCCTCTTCGGCGAAAACCATGCGCAGCGCGTCGTGGTGCAGCGCCACCGTCTGCAGCGCCGTCTCCACACAGCCCCTATCCAGCAGTTTCGCACTGCCCAGCAGTACGGTCTGGTTGTAGTGGTGGCGGTCGGTGAGGCCCAGGTCGAAGAACCACGTCTGGATAGGGGTAAGCGCCGAGAGCCCCTGGACGATCCCCTGCTCGGCCGTCGTGACGGCCGTGTCCACACAACCGGCCAGCGCGCGGATGGTCTGGTGCTGGAAGATGCTCTCCAGCGACACCCGCAGGCCCTTCTTTCGCATCTGCTCCACCAGTTGCAACGCCTTGATGGAGTCCCCGCCGCAGACGAAAAAGTTGTCGTCAATGCCGATGTGTTTGAGATCCAACAGTTCCTGCCAACACGCCAACAACAGTTCCTCCGTGGGGTTCGTCGGCCGGCTGCTCCCCCTCGCGCCGCCGTCCAGCCAGTCCTTGGCGTCGGGCAGCGCCTCCAGATCTCGTTTGCCGTTCGCCGTCAGGGGTACGGCGTCTATCGGCACAAAAAAATGCGGGACCATGTATTCCGGCAGCCTCTCGAGCAGAAAGTTCCTGAGCGCGGCGCCAGGCGGCGCCGTGTCCGCGGCATAGTAGGCAGTGAGCTTCGTCTCGTCGCCGTATTCCCTCGCGACCGCCGCCACCTCCCGGACACCGTCGTACTGTCTCAGCTGGTGTTCGATCTCCCCGAGCTCCACGCGGTAGCCCCGGACCTGCACCTGTTCGTCCTTCCGGCCGAGGTATTCGATCTCCCCGCTCTCCAGCCAGCGGCCGATGTCGCCCGAGCGATACATCCGCTCCGACGGCCGCAGGGGATTTGGCACAAATTTCTCCGCCGTCAGCACGGGGTCGTTTAAATATCCACGCGCCAGCCCGTGCCCCGCCACACAGATCTCCCCCGGGATCCCAACGCCGCAGGGGTTGTCCCCGTCGAACAGATACACATCCAATGTGGGAATGGCCCGGCCGATGTTGGAGCGGCTGCCAGCCGCATCCTCGTCGGTGATCTCCTTGTACGTCACATGGACCGTCGTCTCGGTGATCCCGTACATGTTGACAATTCGAACCTCCCTGTGGGCTCGGCGCCATGCGGCCAGACGGCTCGGCATCAGTTTTTCCCCACCGAAAATGAGATACCGCAACGACAGCATATCCCGGGATTCGAGCCGCATGAGGCCGGCAAACGCCGACGGGACCTGATTGAGTACGGTCACCCGTTCGCGGACGAGCCGTTCGTGCACCGCCCGGGCGTCGGCCGCCAGCGATTCCTCCATAAGGACCAACGTGCCCCCGTACAGCGTGGCGCCAAAGATCTCCCACACCGAGAAGTCGAAACAGAACGAGTGAAACATCAGCCAGACGTCTCTCTCGCAAAAATCGAACGGAAAAGCGTCGTTGAACAGCAGCCTCACCAAATTGCGGTGCTCGATCATCACGCCTTTGGGCCGCCCGGTGGTGCCCGACGTGAAGATCACATAGAGCAGATGGTCCGGACGGCTCAACATGGCCACATTGTCCCCGCCGCCCACGAAGAGCGCCGGATCTCCGAGAGACAGGACTGTCTCCCCCGCCGCCGCCGGCGCCTGACAGTCCAGGGTGAGGATCACCTTGGCGCGGCACTCTTTGATGATATGCGCAATCCGCTCCGGCGGATACTGGGGATTCACGGGCACATAGGCGCCGCCCGCCTTGATGATCGCATAGAGGCCGACGATCATCTCCGGCGACCGGGGTGCCAGGAAAGGGACCAAATCGTCCGCCCCCACGCCCAGCGCCCGCAACCGGCCCGCCAAGGCGTTGGCGCGCCGGTTCAGCTCCCGGTAGGTAAGGCTGCGCCCTTCCATCTTGACGGCCACCCTGTCCGGATACCGGGCAGCGCAGTCCTCAAAGATCTGCTGCACACACAGCGCAGGGTACCCCACGTCGGCGCCTCTCGGCGCCTGCGGGTCCCACGCCGCTCCCGACAGTCGGATGTCCGCCACGGCGATGTCCGGCGCATCCAGCTGCTCTAAAATTTCCAAATATTGTCTCATCAGCCGTTCCATGGTCTTAGCGCGAAAGAGATGGCTGTCGTAAATGAGCTGCAGCGCCAGACCCGTATCCTGCTCCACCGCGGCCAGCTCGACGTCGAACTTGGCGCGGACCTCTTTGACTGGGCAGGACCGGGCGCGGACGCCCTCCAGGTCGATGTCCCTCAGCATGTAGTCGTGGTAGGCAAACACCATGTCGAACAGCGGCGTCCGGCCGGTGTCCCGCGGGATGTCCAAATGGCTAATCAGCGTCTCCAACGGATAGCCCTGGTGCTCCAGCGCCTCCACGACGACGTCGTGGAGCGCGGCAAGCAGCGCGCCCACCGGCTGCTCGGGCGCCAGATGGGCGCGCAGCGGCACGCTGCTGACAAACATGCCGATGAGCGCCTGAAGCGCGGGGTGTTCCCGCCCCTGGACCGGCGTCCCGACGACCATGTCTTGCTGTCCGGTGTATTTGTGCAACAGGATAACAAAGGCCGAAAACAACACGGTAAACAGCGTGACGCCGTGCGTGTCCGCGACCAAGCGCAGCCGCGCTTTCAGCGCCTCGTCCATGACCGCGCCGACCTGCTGCCCGTCGTATGTCTTGACGGCGCCGCGCGGCGTGTCCGTGGGAAAGTCCAGCACGGGGATACGCCCGCCAAAGCGTTCCAGCCAATAGTCCTCGCTCTCGATCATTTTCATTGACAGCATCTGCTCGCGCTGCCACTGGACGTAATCCCGGTACCGGATGTCGAGCGCGTCCGGTGTCTGCCCGGCGCATATCTGCAGCAACTCCCGCGCGAACACGGTCAGCGACGTGCCGTCGGACACGATGTGATGCATGTCGTAGAGAAAGTAATGCACCTCCTCGGAGATCTCAACCAGCTGCACCCGGAGAAGCGGGAGGCGGTCCAACTGAAAGGGCCGCACAAAACGTCCGACGACGCCGTCCAGCGCGTCTTCGGCGGCCCGGACGACGGGCATCTCCAGCGGGCATGTCTCGCAGACATGCTGCATGATCTCATCGCCGCGCATCGCAAACACCGTCCGCAGGCTCTCGTGCCGCGCTACGATCCGCCGCACCGCGCCAAGCAGCGCCTCTCTGTCGATCCGCCCCTCCAGCCGGATAGCGTGGGGAAGGTTGTACACGGTGCTCCCGCCAATGAGCCTATCCAGCATGAACATACGCTTTTGCGCGGGCGACACCGGGTACCACTCGGCCGGCTCGGCCGGCGAGATGGGCGCAAACGACCCCCCGGCCTGCACTGTCACAAAGGCGGCCAGCTGGCTGACGCTGCCCCTCTCAAAGATCTCGCGCAGCGGTACTTCCACGCCAAACTCCCGGTGGAGTTCCCCCAGAAAGCGCATGGCGCTGAGCGAGCTGCCGCCCGCCTTAAAAAACGGCGCATCGAGACCGGCGGGTCTCATCTGCAAAACGCGTTCCCAGATGTCGAGGATCCGGCGCTCGGTCTCGTTTTGCGGCTGCGCCGCACAGGCAGCCTGCGCCTCCCGCCGAAGTCGGTCGAGCGCCGCGAAATCTGTCTTCCCATTGGGCGTGCGCGGAATGCTCTCAAGGACAAAACCGGTCTGCGGCACCATATAATCCGGCAGCACGGCGCTCAGCGCGACGCTGAGCGCCGGCCAGTCGGCGTGCCGTCTCGCCGCCGGCGCCAAAAATGCGCACAACAGGTCCGCTGTCTCTGTCCTCTCATGGGTAACAACGGCCTCTTTGACGACGTCGAGCGCCGTCAGCCTGTTTTCGATCTCGCTGAGTTCCACCCTAAACCCCCGGATCTTCACCTGGCGGTCCACGCGGGAAAGGAACACAAAACTACCGTCCTCCAACTGTTTGGCCAGATCGCCCGTCTTAAAGATCAGGTCCGTTCCGGCCGCCTGCGTGTCTTTTTGAAAAGGATTTGGCACAAAACGGCTTGTCGCGCTCTCGTCGGCGGACAGCGCCGCTTCCGACGCGTACTTGGTCCTGATGTAAATCTCCCCGACGGTACCCTTGGGGCACACATTCATCCGGCTGTCGAGCAGGATGGCCGCCGCCCCGGGAATGGGTTTGCCGATTGGGATCGTGTGCCCGTCGAAATCCTCGGGCCGCACAATGTGGAATAATTTAGCAAGTGTCGTCTCGGTGGGCCCATAAAGGTTCACCAGTTGCACTCTGTCGCCCAGCAGCGCATGCCAGCGCGCCAGCATGGCCGGCAGCAACCGCTCGCCGGCCAGCAGTACATGCCGCAAATCGGGATAACTGCCGCTTGTCAAGGCGTCGTGACTGATGAGGGAGAACAGACTGGGCGTGCAGTGCACCAATTGGACGCGCTCCGCCTCCATCCAGCGGGTCAGCGTCTCCTCGGAAAGCAGCGTGTTTTTCTCCGGCGGTATGCACAAGGTACCGCCGGAGCACAACGGCACGAGAACGTCCCGCAAAAACGGGTCGTGGCAGACCGCAGTGAACTGGCTGCCGCGCACACCCTCCGAGAGCCCGAAGGCGCCGATCTCCCAGTCGATGAAATGGGCGAGACTCTCATTGAGGCCCACGATGGGTTTCGGTTTGCCTGTGGTGCCCGACGTGAAGTATACATACATCCGATCCCGGGGCGCGTACGCCGTCTCCACCGAACCCGCCGCCGCCGAACCGGAAGCACCGTCGGCCCATAGGTTCTCCAGGACCGCGTACCACCCGTCCGGCAGGATCGCCTGCGCCCGCTCCGACAGTGCGGCCCCGTCTCCAAGCAGGCAGGACATCCCCGAGAGCTGTGCCATCTCCCGCAGGCGGGGGCTTGGATACTCGCCCTCCAGCGGAACAAAGACACAGCCCGCCCGCCAGATGCCCAGCATCGCGGCCACCATGCCGTACCGGTCCTCCGTCAGCACGCCCACGCAGGTCCCTTGGGCGCATCCGTCCGCCCGCAGACGCGCGGTTACCCGGTCCGCGTCGTTTTGCAGTGTACGATATGTATAGGCCCGCCCGCGGTAGGTCACGCAGACACTGTCCCGGCGGGTCCGGAAACTTTCGTCCAGATAGTGCTGCAGCACGGCGTATTTCATCGCTCTTCTCCCCACATCTCTTCTCTGTTTCGCCTTCACGCTCCGGAGATCCGGTAGATATCCAGCAAGATCCCCAAAGTGATCACGATGATCAGCATGTCGTTGTCATAGGGCAGGTGCAGTGTGAAGCCCTCCGCGCTGTACGTCCGCTTCATCCGTTCCACCGCGTCCGGGTCAAAAAAGCCCTGCCGCTTCACGGTCTCATAACTCAGCAGGTCCATGATGTATTCGTCGTTTTCCCGCAGTATGTCCGCGCTCCCGGGCGCCACGAAGGCAAATTTGGGGCGTTTTAGAATCTCTGGCGGGACATAGGCCTGCGCCATCTTTTTCAGAATGTATTTCTCGTCCAGCCCCTTCAGCTTGAGCTCGGAGGGCACGCAGGCCGCGAAATTGACCACCTCCAGATCCAAAAAGGGGTACCGCGCCTCCACGGAATTGGCGTAGGCCATTCTGTCTCCGTGATCGGCCAGCAGATGGTCCGCGAGCCGGAGCTTGCAATCCAGATACGAGCGTTTCTGCAGCGGATCCAGCCGCCGGAGCCTCTGCACATCGACCGGCGGGGACGCGGTGCATTCAAACTCGTGCATGGCTTCGCGCAGACGCGCGGCATACAACGCCCGTTTTTTCTCCATGAAGGACGCGTGGTTCTTTTCATAGACGAACAGCGGGTCCCCCCAGAGGCGTTCGTTGAGCGCCCTGTCCTCGTCCGAACACGACGGATCGACGCCGGACATCCTGCGCATTTTGTCGAACTTGTATCCGACATAGCCCCCGAACAGCTCGTCCGCTCCCTCGCCCGTGAGAACCACTTTGATTCCGGCCGCCCGCACCAGCTCCGAGAGGATCACCGAAGCCGTGTTGTACGTCTCCTTCAGCGCCGACTCTGAGTGGTAGACCACCTTTTTCAAATGCTCCAAAATGCTGTCCGTCCCAAAGATTCTCTCGTGGTGAATGGAGCGCACCCGCCGTGTCACCAGCTTCTGATAGAGCCGCTCGGAGATGTCCTTTCTGGCAAAGTCGATGGAAAACGAGTGCCGGGCAACGTCCCCGCCCAACGCCCCCACCTTGGCGGCAATGATGGAGGAGTCGAGGCCGCCGCTCACATAAAACCCGACCGGCACATCCGCGTTCAGCCGGTACCGCACCGCCTGCGAGAGCAACGCATCCAGCCGTTCACTGTAATACGACTCCTCTCGCGTCTCGCCGCCGGCGTCAAACGTCAGATCCCAATATTCCGAGAGCGCGAGCCCTTCGCCGTCGAGTCTCAGATATTGGCCGCCCGGCAAACTGCATATGCCCTGAAACATCGTGCGCGGGCTGACGACGCCCGGGAAGGTGAGCACCTGGTCGAGCGCCGTCAGATCGATCCGCCGCGGTACGCCGGGGTACCGCAGCAGCGCCTTGATCTCCGAGGCAAACAGGAAGACGCCGCCCAGCTGCGTATAAAACAGCGGCGCGATCCCCAGTGGGTCGCGGGCGCAGTACAGCGCGCCGCGCCTCATATCGTACAGCGCCACGGCGAACTGGCCGTTCAACCTCTTTAAAAAATCGATGCCGTACTCCTCGTACAGGTGCGGGATGACCTCCACATCGCACTGCGTCCGAAAGACATGCCCCCGGCCGGCGAGCTCCTGCCGCAACGCCCGGTAGTTGTAGATCTCGCCGTTGCAAATCGAAACCACCGAGCCGTCCTCACTTGTCATGGGCTGCATCCCGGTCCGCAGGTCCACAATGCTCAACCTGGCAAATCCCAGCGTCACGCCGCCGTACACGCTCACCCCGCGGTCGTCCGGCCCGCGATGCCTCAGCGCCGACACCATGTCGTCCACCACGTCCGTCCACGCGCGCGCGCCGCCGCGCGCGTCCCACACCCCGCAGATCCCGCACATGACCACCACCACCTTCACACAAAATCTTCCGAAAAGGCCCGCAGCTGCGCCTCATCCTCATCTTTGAGGGGGAACAGCGCCGCGAGCGGCGCACGCGCGTCGCGACATGCGAGCCGCGTCACCTCGGTAAAGCGCTCGATGAAACGTTCGATCGTCTCCCGTCGGAAGAGATCCGTCGCGTAATCCAACACAAAACGGATCTGCGCGCCCATATCGTAGGCCTCCAGTTTGATGTCGAACTTGGCGGCCTGATAGCGGATCGGCACATGGGAAAACGAGACGCCCTCGATGTCGACGGGGAACTGGGCGGCGTTTTGCATGATGAACATGGTGTCAAACAGCGGGTTCCGGTCGGCGGCCACAGCCGTCCGCAGGTCCTCGACGAGCTTGTCGTATGGGTAGTCCTGGTTTTCGAAGGCGTCGACGGCCGTCTCCTTCACCTCCTCTAGGAAAGCGAGGAACGACTTGTCCGCGCGCGGCGCGCTACGGATGCACAGTGTGTTTAAAAAAAGACCGACGATGTTTTCGACGCCGGCCAAAGTCCGGCCTGCGACCGGCGTACCGACGACAATGTCCTCCTGGCCCGTGTAGCGCCACAGGAGCGCCTTGTACAGGGAGAGTAACACCACGAAAAGCGTGGTCCTTGTCCGGCCGGCCAACTGCCGGACCGCCTCCGACAGCGGAGTGTCGAAGGAAAAAAACAGCGTGTCCCCCGCGAAGCTCTTGACCGAAGGTCTGCAAAAGTCGGCCGGTATGTCCAACGCGGGGATCTGGCCGCTCAACTGCCGCCGCCAATACGCCCGCTGCCGCCGGATCTTCTCCGTCTCCAGGGACCCATTTTGCCAGGCCGCGCAGTCGCGGTAGCGAAACGGCAGCGGCGGCAGGGGAAGCCCTCCGTAGATAAGGCAAAATTCCCGCAAAAAGATATCCAGCGAGACGCCGTCGAAGACGGCGTGGTGAAAGTCTCCGAGCAGGAGATGCGACCCGTCGCTCTCCCGCAGCAGTTTCAATCTGAACAGCGGCGCCGCGCTCAGATCAAACGGCCGGATAAACGCCGCCAGCTCTTCTTCTATCGACCTCTCGCGCCGGCCGCCGTCGAGGACAAACGTCACCTGCTCGTGCACACACTGTACGATCCGATTGCCCTTCACCGCGAAACTCGTGCGCAGAGATTCCTGCCTGCCGATCAGGACGCGGACGGCGCGTTCGAAGGCGTCCGGCTCCACAGGCCCCTCGATGCGGACCGCGAACGGGATGTTGTACGCGAGGCTTTTGTCGTTTCTGAGGTGCAGCAGCACCATGCGCAGCTGCGACGGCGACACCTCGTAGTCGTCCCCGTCGGGCAGCCGGGTCGGCGTCTCGGACGCGGCCGGCGCACCGGCCTCCACCAGCGCCGCCATGTCACGGATGTGCGCCGCGCCGAAGAGCGCGCGCAGGGAGACGTCGACGCAAAGATGCTGTCTCATCAAGGACGAGAGCCGGGACAACTGTATCGAATCGCCCCCCAAGTCGAAGAAATTTTCCGTCACGCCGATCTCTTCCCGGCCCAGGACCTCTCGCCACAGGCCGAGGAGAATCCGCTCGGTTTCGGTATCCGCCGGCGCCAACGTGCGCGCCTGCCGCAGGTCGGGCGGCGGCAGTTTTGTCTTGTCCGTCTTCCCGTTCCGGGTGACCGGAATGGCGTCCAGCAGGACATAGTGGGCGGGGAGCATATAGGGAGGCAGCCGTTCGGCTAGGATCTCCCTCAGCGTCTCGATCGAGAACCCGTCCGCCGTCTCGAGGTAGGCGCACAGGTACTGTCCCCGTCCCTCGTCGTCCCGGAGCGTCACAACCGCTTTTTTCACCCCCGGCGCGTACAAAATCATCCGCTCGATTTCACCCAGCTCGATGCGAAATCCCCGCAGTTTCACCTGCGCGTCCCTCCGGCCACAGAAGAGGATCTGTCCGTCCGCCCGCCACCGGCCCACGTCGCCCGTCCGGTAACAGCGGCCGGAGGGTTCGTGAGGGCAGGCGATGAATTTATCCAGTTCCAGTTCCGGTCTGTTCAGATAGCCCCGGGCCAACCGCGGTCCGCCGATCAAAATCTCGCCTTTGACGCCCACCGGCTGCACATTGCCCGCCCGGTTCATGATATACACGGAGGTGTGGGAGACAGGTCTGCCGATGGGGATGTCCCCGCATGGGCACGCATCGATGGGAAAGACCGTGGAAAACACCGTCGCCTCGGTGGGTCCGTAGATGTTGTGGAGTTTCCCCGGCCCCATCGCGGCCAGCGCGCGCCGCATATGGATCTCCGAGGCGCGCTCTCCGCCGGCAAACAGTTTGCGCAGACGGGGCAGGCATGAAACGTCGCAGTCCACGATGGCGTTGAACAGCGCAGTCGTGACAAACATGACCGTGACCCCTTGGTCTCGGATGGTTCCGGCAATCGCCCGCACATCCATCGCGTTCTCCCTGTCCAACAGCACAAGGCCGGCCCCGTTCAGCAGCGCGCCGAAGATGTCAAACACCGAGCCGTCAAAGGCGATGTTCGAGAGTTGCAGCAGTTTGTCGTCCGCCTCGTACGTCAGGTAATCGTTGTCGATCACCGTCGCCAGCAACTGCCTGTGCTCCACCAAGATACCCTTCGGCGCGCCCGTCGTCCCCGATGTGTAGACGACATAGGCCAAGTCCTCCGATCGGCCGACCGGCAGCGGACCGGCGCACGCGGCGTACGCCAGCGCCCGGGCCAGCGACAGGATCCGGACGCCGAGGCAGAGCGCTTCGCAAGCATCCGGATCGTCCGTCAGCAAAATCCGCGCGCCGCAATCCTCAAGGATCCTCCTGAGCCGCGCGGGCGGGCTGGCGCCGTCGAGCGGAACATACGCGGCGCCACTCCGTAAGATCCCAAGTACGGCCGCTATCTGAGACACGCCCCGCGCCGCCATCAGTGCCACCCGGCCCTCCGGGGCAGCGCCCTCGGCGCGCAGTGCATGGGCGACGCGCGCCGCCATGTCGTCCAAGGCTCGGTAGGAGACGACCCGGGAGCCCATAAACAGCGCGGGTTTGTCTGGGTGGGCGGCCACTTGCGCCGCAAAGGCCTCCGACGCCGTCCGGTCCCCACACCACGCCGCCGCGGCCCCGCGGCCAAACGCCAGTATCTGTTCGATCTTCTCGGGAGACAGCACCTCAAACCGGGCGATGGGATCGGACGGTCGCATCACCATGGCCCGCAGGAGATGCAGGTAGGCACCGGCGAACTCCTCGACGTACGGGCGCGCAAACAGCCCCTCCCGGCAGTTGATCCACCCGTCGACGACATCCCCCAGGCGGTTCAGTTCGACCTCCATCTCGCTGCGGACAAAGCCTGTCACGATCTCTTCGAAGTCAATCCGCGCGCCCTCCACGTCAATGTGGTTCCCGGGATGCTCTTCGTAGCTGAACAAAATCTGGCGGCTCTCCGTCCGGTCGCCGGCCCGGTCGTACGCATCCTTGTGACGCACCGCCGTCACAAACGTCTCATACACCCGCCGGACAAACGCCGCCGCCGTCTCCGGCCGGCCGGCGTCGAGGCAGACGGGCAGGCTGTCGATGAAACAGCCGATGAGGTTTCCTATCTCCCGGCGATCCCGGCCGGACAACAGGACGCCCAGCACCAGTTCGTTCTGCTGCGAATACTTGTGAATCAGCAGAAACAGCGCAGCCAGCAAAAACCCAAACACAGTGACTTTCTGCGCCTGCGCCTGCCTTTTCAGCGCGTGCACGAGCGTCTCCTCCAGGTGGAGTGGCACACGAAAACCGCGCGTCTCGGCGTCGCTGCGCGGGCGGCAGTCTTCAAAAAAGTCCAGCGGCGCATCCGTCGGTGTGTCCAGCCAGTACTGCACGGAGGGGCTGTCCGGCGGGACGCCGTCGCACTGACCGCGTTTCCACCAGGCGTAATCGGCATAGGTGATCGGCTGCACGCCGACGTCGGGCGGCCGGCCAGCCTCTTTGGCCTCGTAGTAACGGATGATTTGTTGGAAAATTATTCCAGTCGAGAGGCCGTCCACAGCCAGGTGGTGCGCCACCAGCAGCAGCGACCAGTCGTCTGGCGCGGTGCACAGCAGCGTCCCCCTGAGAAGCGGCGGTTCGGACAGGTCAAATGGTCTGTCCAGTTCGTCCCTGACCAGGCTGTCCAGCAGGGTCCGACGGTCCGCCTGTCTGTCCGACACATCCAGCACCTTGAGGGCGAAGAGAACATTCTCCGCCACCTGGGCGTAGGGCGTTCCCGTCTCATCCGCGGCAAAGCCGGTCCGGAGGATGTCGTGCCGCGCGGGCAGCGACGCAAAGGCCTCCGCGATCCACTCCGACCGCAACGCAGTCCGGATGCGGGCGATACCCCCGATGGTATAGAGCCTGTGATCTTGCGCCATGCTGCTGGCCAGCCAGATTCTCCGCAGCCCGGCGGGCAGCGGATATCGGGCCCGCTGCCCGGGCGGCACGGGGCGGATGGCCGCCTCGTCGGTTTTTTCGAGGCGCTTTTTGTCCCGCAGTTTGCGCCTCAGCGCCTCCAACTGTTCCTCGGAGAGCATCGCTATCCTCTCCTGCGCGCTGTTGTTCATGTCCATCTCCCTCTCACGCGCGGCCGCGGGCCCGCCTCAGCCCGCCGCGTCCGTCTGGATCTCCAATTCATCCAACAGACCCTGCAGCTCGTCCTCGCTGATGTCCGCGAGCAATTCCTCCATCGTGTCCAGCCCCAGCGTCGTCCGCAGCGCCCCGGAGAGTTCGCTCACCAGATCCGCGATGGATTGATTGTTCAAAATGTTCACAATCGGGACATTGACGCCGAGATTCAGCTCGACGCGGTTGCGCAGCTCCATCGACAGCATCGAATCCATGCCGAGTTCGCTGAGGGAATTTTGCAGCCGGATGCCCTGCGGCGGCAAATGCAGTACCCGGCCGACCAACGCCAGCAGTTTTTCCTCCAAGTAGGCCTGTCGCGCCGTCTCCTCCTGCCGGAGATACGCCTCCTGGAAGCGCTTCAAAATCTCCTCGTCGGAGAGAGCGACAACGTCTGACCCGGCGTCCGCGTCGAGATGGTCCAGGTACGGTGTCTGGCTCCTGGGCCCCGACTCGATGATCCGTTTCCAATCGGCCTCCAGGACTACGGCGTAGGCGATGTCCTGCCGGAGAAGCCTCTGAAGCGCCATATCGCCGCTCTCGCCCGTCAAGGGCGTCATCCCTTTCTTCACATAGAGCTCTTCGAGGTGCAAGTCCTTGATCATCCCCTCCGCCCAGGGCCCCCACAGGATGCTCAGCGCCGCGAGGCCCCGGTCGCGCCGGTATTGCGCCAGCGCGTCCAAAAACGCGTTCGCGGCCGCGTAGTTCGCCTGCCCGGCCGACGTGATCATCGACGCGACGGACGAATACAGCACAAAGAAGTCCAGCTCCTGCTGCTGGAAACGCTCGTGCAGCCGCCAATTGCCGATGGCCTTGCTGTCGAAGACCTCGTGGAACAGATCGTTTGTCATATTGCCGATGAGCGCGTCCCTCACGACGCCGGCTGTGCTGATGACCCCCCGGATGCGGTCCGCCGTATCCCCCAGGGCGTCGAAGAATCGGTCCAGCGCCGCTTTGTCCCGCATATCGGCCGCGCCGATGTGCACCTGTGCGCCCGCCTCCTCAAGGGCGCGCACGAAGTCCACCCGCGCCTTGACCGACGGACTCAGGTCGTTCCGCTCCCACTGCGCGCGGTCCGGAAGCGGCGTCCGTCCCAGCAGCGCCAGCTGTCTGGCGCCCCGCGCCACGAGCCAGCGGGTCGCGAGCTGCCCCAGCGCGCCGAACGCCCCTGTTACCAGATAACAGTGCTCTGAACTGAGCGTCACCGGCAGCGGCTTTGGCAGCGTCTGTATGTTGTTCAGCCGGGCGACGTATCGTCTCCCCCGCCGGTACGCGATCTGGTCCTCCCCGTCGCTGCCCATGATTTCCTCATAAAACAGCCGGGCATCCCCCGTCAAGTCCGTCGGGTCGACGTCTACAATACCGCCCCAATTGCCGGTGTATTCTTGGTTGCCAATCAACCGCGCCATGCCCCACACGGGATTTTGCAGCATCTGGCCGGTCTCATCCGGCCCGATCGTCTGGGCTCCGCCGGTCACGATCCACAGTTTGTTCTTTTCTCCTTTGTCGGCGATGAAAGCCCGGATGGTGTGCAGAAGGGAGTATAGCCCCACGTCCGCCGCCGCGCGCAGGATATCGGCGTTTACCCGCTCGTTTGCCTCCGCGTCGAGGTTCCAGCAGTGGACAATCCCCTGCACCGGCGCCCCGCAGGCCTCGTACACCCGAGAAAAATCCGCCTCCACATCTCCTCTGACCGTGGCGCGTCCACCGGGGATGTCCAGCGAACAGGCAGGCCCGCGCTCCACAAGCAGGCATCGGCCCCCGGCGTTCCGAATGTGCCGGGCCAACGCCGCGGCAAATCCCCGCCCATCGGCCAGCAATACCCACAGCCCCGGCGCCGCACCGCCTTCCGCGCGTGCTTTCTCCACCCAGTCGAGCCGATACAGCCGGCGGTCCAGCGCGGACGGCGACAGTTCACCGGCCGTCAGCCCCAGCGGCCTCACCGCGAAACCGCCGACAAAGGCGATGAGCCGACCGTCCTCTCCGTACAACGAGATGTCGCTAAGGGAACCGTTTTCGTCCTCCGAGGTCAGCCGGCAGTGGATCCACATCGTGCCCGCCGGCGGCCGGCAGACCCTGTATTCGCCCACGCCGACCGGCAGCCGGAGCTCCTCGCCCTCTCTGGTGAAACCCAGGGCGACGACGGTCTGGAAACAGGCATCCAAGATGCCCGGGTGCAGTTTGTAGGCCTCAGCCTCCGTCAGCATACCGTCTGGCAGCACCAGCCTGGCGGCTACGTGCGCGGGAGACACCCAGATCTGCTCCAAGCAGGCAAACCGGTTTTGATAGTCAAATCCCATCTCGCCAAACTTCCGATACGCCGCCTCTTTTGTGTACAGAACATATCCGCCGCCGGTCAGCGCACCGGCCATCCCGGCCACGTCGGCGCGCCGGCCGCGCCCCAGATTTTGGCCCTGCCGGAACGAACCTCGGGCCGCCAGATGGGCGTGCCCCTCCGAGACGGCGTAGATGGAAAACGCAGGCCGGTCCCCGCCGATGTGCAGTTGGAGCTTGGTGGTCACCTGCGGATTTACAAACGTCGCTTTGACAAATTCGATCTCCCGCAGACTGAAAAAACCGTCCCCATAGCAGGCCTTCGCCGCCTGCATGGCCATTTCCAGATAACCGGCGGCGGGGAAAACCACATTGCCCTGAATCTGATGATCCTCCAAAAAAGGCACCAATTCCCGCTTGAGCTCGGTCTCCCAAATCGGCTCCACCGTTTCGGCTCTCAGGCCCAGCAGGCTGTCCTCATACAGGCCCAGGCGGCGCCGGCGGCCCGCCTCGGACTCCCGCCAGTAGGATGCCTGACACCAAGCGTAGCCGGGCAGTTTGACGTAGTTGCCCGGCGCCGGGTACAGGGGCGTCCAGTCCGTCAGGTATCCGTTTGCGTACAGCGCCGCCACGGCGCCGTAATAGGTGTCCCGCTCGTCCTGCCGTCTGTGCAGGGAACTCACCACCGCGACATCCGCGTTTCTGTCCCCGGCAATCTCCTTTATGTAGCGGCTGAGCGCGGGGTGCGGGCCTATCTCCAAAAACCCTGTGTAGCCCTCGTCCAGCAGGGCGCTCACCGCATCGGCGAAGAGCACCGGACGCCGGATGTTGTCCCACCAATAGTCGTCGGACACCGCCCCGGTGACGGCGCGCCCGGTGACGGTGGAATAGAGCGCGGTGGCGGGACTGTGGTATGCTATCCCGGCCACACCGGCCAAAAAGCGCTCTCGGATCCGCTCCATAAAGCGGCTGTGGAACGGCACGTTCACATCCAAAAATTTGTTAAACACCGACTGCGCCTGCAGCGCGGCGGCGACGGCCTCCAATGCCGCTAAGTCTCCCACCAGCGTGACGCCGCTGTGGCTGTTTACGGCCACGATGTCCACCCCGGGGCGGTCCGCAATGAGCGCGGCCGTGCTCCGGTGGTCCAGCCCGACCGCCAGCATCTTTCCAAGCCCCGTCAGTTCGTGCTGCAGGGCGCTCCGGTAGTAGACGAGCTTTATGGCGTCTTCAAAGCTCATGACGCCGGCCTCATAAAATGCGGCGATTTCGCCCGCACTGTGTCCCACAATGGCGGCGGGCCGGAACCCTTTGGACCGCCACAGCGCCGTCAGAGCGACCTGAAGCGCAAAGTTCGCCGGCTGCGCGACTCTGGTCTCCCCCATGGCGGACGACGACTCCTCCGCCGTGAGCGCCTCGTAAAGCGACCACCCCGCATAGCGGCCAAATACCTCGTCGCAGCGCAGAACGGTCTGCCGGAAAACTTCCTCCGTCTCCAGCAGCGTGCGGCCCATCTTCCACCACTGGGGACCCATCCCGGTGTAGACAAACACCAGCCCGGCGTCCTTCTTTCGCCGCACCCCCAAGGCCACGGCGGGACTCTTTTCGCCCGCCAAAAAACCGGTCAGCTTGCGGCCGAGGTCCGCGGCGTTGTCCGCCGCTACCGCCAGCCGGAAGTCGTGGTGGTCGCGGCGAAAGGCCATGCTGTACCCAAGATCGTAGGGGTCGAGAGGGCCGGACGACGACAGGAACCGGTCGTATTTTTCCGTCAGCCCCCTCAGGGCGTCCTCCGCGCGCGCCGAGAGACAGTAGAGCAGCGGTGACGCGGCGTCCGGGGTTTCGATCGGGACGCTCTCGGGGGCCTGCGTCATCACGACGCTTGCGTTCGTGCCGCCGAATCCGAAGCCGTTGACGCCCGCGAGCGCCCGCGGCCCATACGCGGGCCAGTCCGTCAAGGCGTCGGGGATCCGCATGTGATACCGCGCCGGGTTGATCGCGGGGTTCAACGCGTGCAAATTCAGGTGGGGCGGTATCTGCCTGTGCTTTAAGCACAGGGACGTTTTGATGAGCGCGGCCACGCCCGCGGCCCCCTCCAAATGCCCGATGTTTGTCTTGAGGGACCCGGCATAAAATGGGTGATTTGGATCTCTGCCCTCCGACAGCACGCCGCCGACCGCCTGGGCCTCAAGCGGATCGCCCACGCTCGTGCCGGTGCCGTGCATCTCGAAATATTGGATCTGCGCCGGGTCCACCCGCGCCTGGGCGC
Source organism: Oscillospiraceae bacterium (assembly GCA_031265355.1). Lineage (NCBI taxonomy): Bacteria > Bacillati > Bacillota > Clostridia > Eubacteriales > Oscillospiraceae > Oscillospiraceae bacterium. The sequence goes on from JAISCT010000047.1 coordinate 87,025, forward strand.
AAGCCGCTCGAATCACTTTTGTCTGTGAGACCGGACTCGGCACCGTGATGGAGCTCGTGTGCCCGTCCTGGTTGACCGCACTCCCCAAAATCACCGCGTAGATGCTGTCGCGGTCGGCCACCGCGTCCGCCAACCGCTTCAGGACCACCACGCCCACCCCTTCGCCGCGGACATAGCCGTTCGCGCCCGCATCGAAAGTCTTGCAGCGGCCGTCCGCCGACAAAAAACCGCCCTGGGACTCCGCAATGGTATACTGCGGAGCGAGATTCAGCAGCACGCCGCCGGCCAGCGCCATACTACATTCGCCGCTTCGGATGCTCTGACAGGCCAGGTGCGTGGTCACCAACGAGGAGGAGCAGGCGGTATCCACCGTCATGCTGGGTCCGGTGAAATCGTACACGTAGGAGATGCGATTGGAAATCAGCGTCATCATGGATCCGGTGGCCGTGTGCAGGTCGATCATGTCAAAGCTCGACCCGCCGAATTGGAGAATCTTATAGTCCAGCGTGAAGGCGCCCATGAACACGCCCACATCTCTCCCGGCCTGCCGTTCCACCACCAGGCCCGCGTCCTCCATGGCCTCCCAGCTGACCTCCAGCAGAAGCCGCTGCTGCGGGTCTATAAAGGGCGCCTCTCGCGGGGTGATGCCGAAAAACTGCGGGTCAAATTGGTCGACGCCATCGATGAAGCCCCCGTATTGACTCACGGTCTTCCCCTTAAAACTCCGGTTTTCGTGGTAATATGTCTTCCGATCCCAACGATCCGCCGGGATCTCGACAATGGCGTCGGTTCCGTTCGCGAGCATGTCCCAAAACATGTTCGTGCTGCTTACACCGCCGGGAAAGCGGCAGCCGATCCCCACGAGCGCAATCGCCTGGTCTCCGTAAGCGCTCAGCACCTCTCCACCCATTTTACACCCCTCCTGCGTCCGTCAAACACACGTCCGTCGATTCGAACGTCTCATCAATGCTGTCTGTGTCAAACGTCCCGCCTGATCAAGTAAATCATACTAAAGCGATGTGGATTTTGTGTCATATACCTTCCATTTTTCGCATCCCATCCGGTTCGGCATAGCCGAACAGCAAAGTTTGAATCCTCATACCCAAGCTGTCGGGCGGCACAAAAAATAACAAGACAAACACACACCCGTGAACAGATGCGTGAGTGCCCTGTTTTGCTCAACACCAAACACACTATACCCTCCTGTCTGCCTCCAAAAGGGCCTTTTCAAAACCCACAAACAGTGTTGCACCGCTCCCTCTGCCACAGCATCGTCCGCCGACTATGGCAGAGGCGAACGCCATTATATTCCAATAATTTTTGCCTGTCAAGTAATTCCTTCTAAGTTTTTGCACTTTTTTCAAAAGCCTTATCGACCTTTTTGTCTATAATTTCCATTTTCTTCCTCTGCTCTTCTTCAGCTCCTCCTGATTTCCATACCCTTTTTTTCGTGAATTTTAAATATGTTCAACCTGACAGGCAGGCGACAATTCATCGCGTAAATCGACTGGCGACTTCATCACTTTACCATGCTTTATATGTGCAATCACGCGGGAGTCCGCCGTACGTATCTTCATCATAAAAAACGAGGCGTCCCGGCCGATAGGTCTCGGCGGGACGCCTCGTTTTTATGGCGGCTTGGTCTCTCTCAGGCGCCGGCTTTGAGCTGGAGAGACAGGCGGTCGGCGATCATGGCGATGAATTCGGAATTGGTCGGCTTCCCCTTGACATTGGACACCGTATAACCAAAGAACCCCTGCAGTGTCTCGATATCGCCTCGGTCCCAGGCCACCTCGATGGCGTGGCGGATGGCCCGCTCCACGCGGGAGGGCGTGGTGGCAAAGGTCTTGGCCACGGCAGGGTAGAGCACCTTGGTGATGGCGTTGATCGCCTCTCTGTCCTTGACGGCCACCATGATGGCCTCACGCAGGTACTGGTAACCCTTGATGTGGGCGGGCACGCCGATCTCGTGGATGATGTCGGTCACGCGTGTCTCGATGTCCAGATCCGAGCGCAGCCCGCGCGCGGGCGCGGCGGCTCGTAAAGGCTGCGTGCGTCTGGCCCTGCCCACCGCGCGGACACGCTCCACCAGCCCCGCGATGTCAAAAGGTTTGAGGATAAAATACTGGGCGCCCAGCGCCGCCGCCTCCGCCGTGGTCTGGTCGGTGGCAAAGCCAGACAGAACAATGACGCCGGGCCGGCTCCCCGTCGCCATGCTCCCGATGGCCTTCATCACGCCAAACCCGTCGAGTACGGGCAGGACAATGTCCAGCAAAACGACGTCGGGCAAAAGCGTCATGATCTGCTGTACCGCCTGGTACCCGTCGGTGGACACACCGACAATCTCAAAGTCTTTCTCGCCTTCCAGTGCACTCGTCAGCAGGGAACGGAAATCCGCGTTGTCGTCCGCTATCAAAATTTTCACCGTGTTGTCCATCATGCAGTTACCCCCTCATTTCGTTCAAACATCCACTTCAAAATTGCCGGTCTTGCATCACCACCTGTAAAATATCATAATGGGACACGATATGCAAGACAAAAATGGAAATTATTGTAAATAATCGTTCGCCCTTTTTTTACAATAATTTACATTTATGTAAATATCAGGTCATTCAACACACTTATCGTATCTCCTGTATGCGCTGTGTCCCAACGCTTTCACTGTTTTTACATTTCTTGGAATTTCTTCTTGACATGTCAGCGCCCGTAAGGAACACACCCCCAGCACTCGACACTCAGCACTCAACACTCAGCACTCAGCACTCCCCGGGGCCCGCGGCTATGCCGCGGGCCCCGGGGACATTCAAGCCGCCGCCCGCGCCAGGCAGAGAGCTCCCTCGCGGAGCATTGTCTGCGCAAAAATGCCGTAGCCGCGTTTGGGGTCGCTCACGAGGACATGGGTCACCGCGCCCAGCAGTTTTCCATCCTGCACCACAGGGCTGCCGCTCATGCCCTGTACGATGCCGCCTGTCAGGGCCAGCAGACTGGGATCCGTCACTTTCAGCATGAAATGCCGCCCTTCGCCGTCCCCTTCACCGCCGTAGAGCTTGACGATTTCAACATCGAAGGCCTCGACCTCACCGCCCCGTACGTTGGAGAGAATTCGGGCAGCGCCGGTGTGCGCCTCATCCGGCGCGGCGACCGGCATCACCGGCCGGCGGCCGGCCAGGGCCGTGTCCTGCAGCACCCCGAAGATCCCGTGGTCGGTGTTGGCCAGCACGGCGCCGGCGCTCTCCTCGGAGACAAATTCTCCTTTGAGCTCGCCCGGGCTGCCCACCGTACTCTTTGTGATATCTCGCACCGTGGCGCCCAGAATGCTGCCCGTCGCGAGGGGCAGCGGATCGCTGCCGCCCGCCTCCGCGATGCTGTGCCCCAGCGCGCCAAAGAGGCCGGTCTGCGGATCGTAGAATGTCATGGTCCCGAGACCGGCCAGCCCGTCGCGGGTCAGCGCGCCGATCCGGTACTGCCCGTCCTCGCTGCAGCGGACCGACCGCACGGAGAGCGTCACGGGCGTACCCTGCCGGACGACCTCCAGGACAAGCGGCGCGTCGCCGGTCTCCACCACGGCGCGCCGCAGGTCCTCCGTGCCGCCCACCGGGCCGGCGCCTGCCCGCACGATGCGGTCGCCCACCCGCAGCCCGGCTTCCTCCGCCGGGCAGCGGACACCGCCGGCCGTCGGCACTTCGGAGAGCTCTGTCACAAGCAGGCCGTCTGTCTGGATACGCACGCCCACCGTTTGTCCGACGGGGATCACGCCGGGCGGTGAGCCGGCCGCGGCGGCTGCCGGCTCACTGGGCCGGCAGCAGAGCCCGGCGAGCAGCAGCGCCCCGAGTACCCGTGCGTTCTTTCTTATTTTCATTAATCTGACTCCTGTTTCCCCGGTGCGGACATGTCCGCACCGGATCTGCTTTGTCGACGGAAGAAATTTTTGTTTTCTTCCCACTGTTACTATGGTCCGATCGACCGGAAAACAAGCGTCCGCCGCCCTGTCAATTTGCGGCCAAATCTCCTTGTCAGGATTTCGCAGATGCGAAATACCGCCGTCTATGCGCCGCCGCCATTCCAATGACCGGCGAAAAAGGAATTTTTATGTTTTCAGGCTTTGTTGATCGATGATTATGCCGGATAGTTTTCCTCCCATCTTCCCATATTATCAAATCAAAGCGCCTTTGCCGGTGCCTTTTTATGATCCAAATTTTTCCTATTTTCTCGTCACCGCGCCGTCTTCGGCTCGCCGCCGGAAGTGAAGGCACCGATAAGGAACCGATGTGGTTGCCCTCTGTGCGGGTGCAGACCACACGGCCGGCGCGGCGCCGGATCTTTTTTCCGACAGAAGTTTTTAGAGGCCCTCTTGACACAACCGGCGAAGCCCTGTATCATTTGTATAAGGTGACACGATCACCCTTGGCGGACGCGTCCGCTACCCGCAAAAGCGCACAAAAAACGGAGCGCCCCAACCGATCGACGAGTGAGGCCGGTCTGGCAAGCGGCGCGTTCCCACGCGCGACGCGCTCTCATCTTGCGACACGGGACCCCGGGACCGCCCGGCTGAGACGGAGGGGAGACCCCAATGAAACATCTGATCGTGGAAAAAGAGAAGATGCGACACAATCTGGCGCTGACGCGCGAACGCGCCCGCGGCGCGGCGCTCATCGGCGTGCTCAAGGGGGACGCTTACGGGCTCGGCCTCTTGGAGACAGCCCGCCTCATGCGCGATGCGGGCGTCCGCCGCTTTGCCGTCTCCGAGCCTTCCGAGGGCGCGCTGCTGCGCCGCGCGGGCTTCACCGACGAGGAGATCTTGCTGCTGCGTTCCACCGCGGACCCCGCCGAGATCGAGGCTCTCCTCGACGCGGGCCTTGTGGCCACCGTCGGTTCCCGCGACGCGGCGCTGACGCTCTCCGGCCTAGCCGAGCGGCGCAGCACAGTGGCCGAGGCCCATCTGAAGATCGATACAGGCATCGGCCGGTACGGTTTTCTGCCCGAGGAATTCGACAAGATTCTGTCTCTCTACCGCTACATACCAAATCTGGCGTTCTCCGGCGTGTATACCCATCTCAATGCCCACGCGCGCCCGAAGGCCGTGGCCGAGCAGATGGCCCTCTTTCGCGGGGTGCTCACCCGCCTCCAGGCCGAGGGCATTGAGACGGGCCTCATCCATGCGGCCGGCAGCGAGGCGCTCTTCCGCCACGATCTCCCCAAACTCGACGCGGTGCGCGTCGGGCTCTCCGTGTCGGGCCGTGTGCCCGGCCGGTACGGGCTTCAGTCGGTGGGCTATCTTGAGGCCGCCGTCACCGAGGTGCGCTGGCTCCCGAAGGGAACCCGCGTAGGGACATCCGACGTCCATACCTGCCGCCGTTCAACCCGCGTGGGGATCCTCCCGGTGGGCCTCGCGGACGGCTTCACGGCGGAGCGTGCCGACAGGCCTCATCTGCTCGACCGCGTACGGCCCTTCCGCGCGCCGTCCGTGCGCGTCGCGGGCGGGCGAGCCCGCGTGCTGGGCAATGTGGGCCTGCACCACACGGTGATCGACATCACCCCGCTGTCCTGCGGTCTGGGCGATGCCGTCTGCCTCGATGTAAACCCCCTCTTTGCGGCGCGCCTGCCAAAACTGTACCGATGACGCCGCTGTACGACGCACTCGCGGCCCGCGCCGCCCGGGACCAGGCCCGTTTCCACATGCCTGGCCACAAGGGCTACCCGATCGGCGCGCTCTGGGGGGAGATCACGGCCATCGACTTCACCGAGCTGTCGGATACCGGGGACCTGTACCGCGGCGGAGACGACGGGCCTATCCGCGCGGCCGAGCGTCTCTATGCCGAGGCTTACGGCGCGGGCGACTGTCTCTTCCTCACTGGTGGTTCCACCCAGGGGGTGCTGGCGATGCTGGCTGCCTTCGCCCACCCCGGGGACACTGTGCTCGTGGACCGCAACGCCCACGCCAGTGTGCACCATGCGCTGGCGCTGTTGGATCTGCACCCGGTCTGGCTGTTCAGCCAAGTCGTCGAGCCTTTCGGCGTGAGCGGCGGACTGCCGGCGCGGACGTTGGAAATGGCGCTGGTCGCGCACCCGGAGGCCGCCTGCGCACTGGTCACCTCCCCCACCTATCACGGCGTGCAGTCCGACCTTGTCACTCTGTCCGCCGCCGCCCGCCGGCACGGCGTGCCACTGCTGGCGGACGCCGCGCACGGGGCTCATCTGCCCTATGTGGACGGCCAGGTGGGGCCGACCGCGCAGGGCGCGGCCGCCGCCTGTCTGTCGGCACACAAGACGCTGCCCGCACTGGGGCAGGCTGCCTTTCTGCTGGCCGCCGACCCCCGGGACACCGGGCGGCTGCGAGACGGCGCACGGCTGTTTGGCACCGCCAGCCCCTCCTATGTGCTGATGGCGTCGCTGGATCTGGCGCGCGATTATATGATGCACCAGGGCCGAACCCGGCTCGCCGAGGTCGTCCAATGGGCGGACCGCTGGCGGGACCAGCCGGGCGGGCCCTTTCTCGCCGGCGCCGTCGATCCGGCCCGGCTCTGCCTGTTCACGGGCCGGGGCGTCGGCGACGCGGCGTGGCTGGAACAGGCCTGCGGCGTGGTCTGTGAAATGGCCGACGCACGCAATGTGGTCTTTCTGCTCTCCGCGCTCGACAGCGCGCAGGATCTTGAGCGGCTCTCCGCCGCGCTGCACGCGCTGTGGCGGGACCGGCCGCCGCCGGCCGTCTCGCCCGCCCTGCGCCCCCCCGATTGGCCGCCGCCTTTCGCCGCCCTGTCGCCGCGCCAGGCGTTCTTCGCCCGGCACGTCGTCTGTCCTCTGGCCGCCGCCGCCGGGCGGGCGGCCGCGCGCGCCATCGCTCCTTATCCGCCGGGCGTGCCGCTGGTGGCGCCGGGCGAACTGATCGATAAGAACCACACGGAACTGCTCTATCAAATGGGTTACGACGGAAATACCCCGGTCTGCGTCGTGGACGAACCGGATCTCATGAAAGGACCACGACTATGAAATTGATCTTGGCGATCATCAACCACGACGACGCCCATATCGTCATCCAGCACCTGACCCAGGTGGGTTTCCCCGTGACAAAACTGGCCACCACCGGCGGATTCCTGATGGTGGGCAACGTCACGGTTTTGGTCGGGGTGGACGACGACAAAGTGGACGGGGCGATGGAGATCATCGGGCGGTATTCGAACAGCCGCCGTCAGGCGGTCCCCGCCGCGTCCGAACTGGGCCTCGGCCTCTACGCGCCGATGCCCGTCGAGGTGACGGTGGGCGGCGCCACCGCGTTTGTGCTCCATGTCGACCAATACCACAAATTCTGAGGGCGCACGGCGGCATGCGCTGATCCTGTCCGGCGGCACTGAAGAGGCCCGGCGGGCCGAGGCGTTGCGCCTCGCGGCGGAAGCGCTCTGCCTCGCGGAGGCGGGCGACCGGCCGTGCGGACACTGCACGGCCTGCCGCAAGCTGTACGGCGTCGGACATGTGGACGTCCTGTTCCTGCTGGCGCCGCCGGAGGACAAAAAATGGATGCCCGTGGATTTGGTGCGCCGACTGCGCGGCGAGATGTATGTGCGGCCCAACGAAGGGCGCCGAAAGATCGCCGTTGTGAACGCGGACATTTTGAACCCACAGGGACAAAACGCGCTGCTGTCCGTACTGGAGGACCCGCCGCACTACGCGGTGTTCTTGCTGTTGACCCAAAACGCCGCCGCCCTGCTGCCCACCGTGCGCTCCCGTTGCGCGCTGCTGCGGCTGCCGCCGGCCGCCGCAGCGGAGGACGAAGCGGGCCCGGAGGTCGAAGCCGTGCTGGCGGCGCTGCGCGCGAAGGACGAGTGGGCGATTTTGTGTGCCTGTCTCGCCCTCGAAAAGCTCGGGCGGGAGGCGCTTTTTGGCGCGCTGGACACACTGGCTGCGGGCGTTTTCAGGGAGATCGCCGGCGCCGACGTCTTGACCGCCCGCCGATATGGCGATATAATAATACAAATACGCCGCTGGCAGGCGGCGCTGGACTTCAACGTGCACCCGGGGCACCTCTGCGGCGCTCTGGCCGCCGTCCTGGCCACGCTAGTAGACAGCAACGAGCCATTATAACAACTGGGCAGGCTTTTAGGAACTGTTAAGGGCGTTCCTGAGGCTCCGCGAGAGGGAGTTACATCTTGGTCAAAGTGATATCGGTCCGATTCAAACGGGTGGGCAAAGCCTATTATTTTGACCCGGGCGCGCTGGAGATCCCGAAGGGAGCCGCCGTGGTCGTCGAAACCTCCTACGGGCAGGAGATGGGCACCTGCATTTTGAGCATCCATGAAGTGGACGAAGAGAAGATCGTTCCTCCGCTGCGTCGGGTGCTGCGACTGGCCACGCCAGCGGACTGCGGCACCGTCCGAAAGAACGCCGAAAAAGAAAAACGGGCGCTGGAGATCTGCGTGAAAAAGGTGGCCGCCCACAAGCTGGAGATGAAATGCATCGACGTGGAGTACGCCTTCGACGGCAGCAAGATCATCTTCTATTTCACAGCCGACGGCCGCGTCGATTTCCGCGAATTGGTCAAAGATCTGGCCGGGGTGTTCCGCATGCGCATCGAGCTGCGTCAGGTCGGCGTGCGCGACGAGGCCAAGATGCTGGGCGGCCTCGGCATCTGCGGCAAACCTTTCTGCTGCGCCACCTTCTTGGAGGAGTTTCAGCCCGTGTCAATCAAGATGGCCAAAGAACAAAATCTGTCGCTCAACCCGACCAAGATCTCCGGCACCTGCGGTCGGTTGATGTGTTGTCTGAAATATGAGCAGGAGGCCTACGAGGAACTGCTGCGCACGACGCCCCGGGCGGACTCCGTGGTCAAAACGTCAGAGGGCGTCGGGCTGGTGACGGACGTGAATCTCCTGCGCGGCAAGCTCAAGGTGCGGCTGGACAACGCGCCCGAGACGCTGCGAGTGTTTGACAAACGGGAGGTCACCGTGCTGAAAGGCCCTCAAAAGGGCAAGAAAAAGGGCGCCCCTTCCCCCGCCGCCGAGGTGGAAGTATGACGCTCTTCGACACGCACGCGCACTATACGGACGAACAGTTTGACGAGGACCGCGACGCCGTGCTCGCCGCGCTGCCCGCGGCGGATGTGGCGCGGGTGGTGGTGCCGGGCGTCAACATCGCCTCCTCTCGCCGGGGCGCGGCGCTGGCGGAGGCGTATTCCTATGTCTGGGCGGCGGTGGGCGTCCACCCCCATGACGCGGCGGAGGCGCCGCCGGACATGGAAGCGGCGCTGGCCGAGCTGGCCGGCCGCCGCAAGGTGGCGGCCATTGGGGAGATCGGCCTCGACTACCACTACGACTTCTCGCCGCGGGACGTGCAGCGAACGGTGTTTGGACGGCAAATGGAAGCGGCGCGCACCCTCTCGCTCCCCGTGATCATTCACGACCGCGAGGCCCACGCCGACGTGCTGGAGATCGTGCGGGCGTTTCCCGATGTGCGCGGTGTGTTTCACTGCTACTCCGGCAGCCTGGAGAGCGCCAAGGTTCTGGTGTCGCTGGGCTGGTACCTCTCCTTCACCGGGGTCGTCACCTACAAAAACGCCCGCCGGCTGCTGGAGGTGGCCGCCTGGCTGCCCGAGGACCGGCTGCTAATCGAGACCGACGCGCCCTATCTCACGCCGGAGCCCCACCGCGGCGGCCGCAACGACTCCCGCCACGTCCGCTTGGTCGCCGAGGCGCTTGCGCGCGCGCGGGGCACCTCCCCAGAAGAGATCGCGGCCCTCACGTGGGAGAACGGGCACCGTCTATTTTCCAAAATTTGTTAATTAGAGGTTTTCATCATGACGATCACGTACCGGGTCGGCGCCGGGCTCTATGTGAATCTGACAAACCGCTGCGGCAACCGCTGCGACTTCTGTGTGCGGACGTTTTCCGATGCCGTGGGGGACGCCCTCACGCTCTGGCTGCCGCGGGAACCGACGCGCGCGGAGGTGTGGGAGAGCGTTATGTCGCGCATGACCACCTGCCGGGAACTGGTGTTTTGCGGATACGGCGAACCCACCGAGCGGCTGGACGACCTGCTGTGGGTGTGCACCCGGATGCGTGAGACCTACCCCGACATCCCCACCCGGATCAACACAAATGGGCAAGCCAATCTGATCCACGGCGCCGACGTGACGCCGCGGCTGTGCGGTCTTGTGGACACGGTCTCGGTGTCGCTCAACTACCCCGACGCGGCGCGTTACGAGGCGCACTGCCACCCCGTGTACGGGGGCGCTTTTGAGGCGCTCCTCACATTCACCCGTCTGGCGGCGGCCCAAGTGCCCACGGTGGTCATGACGGTGGTCGACCTGTTGTCCGCCTCCGACATCGAGCGCTGCCGCACGCTGGCCGCCTCCTGCGGCGCCGGATTCCGGGTGCGCAGTGCGATGCTGCCGGAGGGCGGGGGCGCGGCGGGATGAAGGCGATTGTGCTGGCGGCCGGCCAGGGCACGCGGATGGACGCCGGGACGGACGGTCCGCCCAAAGTGCTGCACACGGTTTGCGGCCGCCCGATGATCTCTTATGTCCTGCGCGCGCTGGATTTCATCGCGCCGGCGGATACGGTGCTGGTGGTGGGGTACAAGCGGGAGGCCGTCCGAGCGGCGCTGGGGCCGGCGTATGTCTACGCCGAGCAGGCGCGCCAGCTCGGTACCGGCCACGCCGTGCTGTGCGCCGAACCGGCGCTGGTCGGTCACCCGGGGCCGGTGCTCATCTGTTATGGGGACATGCCGCTCATCCGGCGGGAAACCTTTCGGGCGCTCCTCGACGTCCACCGGCGGGAAAAAAACGTCTGCACGCTGCTTTCCGGCGTCTCCCGGCATCCGCTCCCTTACGGCCGCGTCGTGCGGGACGCGGCCGGCGCCTTTGCCGGCATTGTGGAGGACGCCGACTGTACGCCGGCCCAGAGACAGATCCCCGAACTGAATGCCGGCGTCTATGTGATGGAGACCGCGCTCCTCTTCCCGGCCCTGCGCCGGGTCGGCGGCATCAACGCCCAGGGCGAGTATTATCTCACCGATGTGCCGGCGCTCCTCCAGGCGGACGGTGGCCGCGTCGGCATCTGCCGTAGCGGGCATGAGGGTGAGATCCTAGGCGTCAATACCGCTGCACAGCTCGCCGATGTGGAGGCGCGGCTCCGGGCAATCGGTTCGGACGCGGATTTTTCTTTGACATTTTGAGACGAATGTGTTACGATGGATTCGTTTTACGGGACCCTTTGCGCAGTCTTGGGGCATCGGCCCGCCAGTCGGGGATTTCACCCGCCCATCACCGCGCTCCGGGAATCTTTGCCCGCATTCGGGAAGAAAGGTGAATCACACTATGCTGCTCAAGGAAAAAAAGACGGAAGTCATCCAGGAAAACCGCATCCATGAGACCGACACCGGTTCGCCGGAGGTACAGGTGGCCATCCTCACCGAGCGCATCAATCAGCTTACGGAGCATCTCAAGGAGCACAAGAAGGACAACCACTCCCGGCGGGGCCTGCTCAAGATGGTCGGCCAGCGCCGCAGTCTGCTCGATTATCTGCAAAAAAAAGACGTCGAGCGTTACCGCGCGTTGATCGCCCGGCTGGGCATCCGCAAGTAAGGGTTCGCGCGTACGCGCGGCTGACTCTGAAAAAGGGGGCGGGAGAGGGGTTTGGGCCTCTTTTCCCTCCCTTTTGGTCCATCCGGTGCAAGGCGCTTCCGTTTAGCCTTTGAACGCGCCCCCGAGCCGCCCGGCTCGGAGTCGGTTTCAATCGCTAAACATCGTGTGGCGTGTTGTCCCGGCGGATCCTATTTTAACGGGCGTCCGGACCTTGTCCGGCCGTTCCCAAGTAAAGGAAGGACAACCATGATCACAAAACGCGAATTCCCGGCGCAGCGCCTGTTTTCCACCACGCTGGGCCCCCGGGCGCTGACCGTCGAGACGGGCAAACTGGCCGAGCTGGCCGGCGGCGCTTGTCTCGTCCGTTACGGCGAGACCGCCGTGCTGGTCACCGCCACCGCCTCTTCGACGCCCCGCCAAGGCATCGACTATTTCCCGCTGTCCGTGGACTTTGAGGAGCGACTGTATTCGGTGGGCCGCATCCCTGGTTCGTTTCTGCGCCGCGAGGGGCGCCCGTCGGAGAAGGCCGTCCTCGCCTCCCGCCTCATCGACCGGCCCATCCGCCCGCTCTTCCCCTCCGACATGCGCAACGACGTGGCCATCATGGCGACCGTTTTGAGCATGGAGCCGGACTGCGCGCCCGAGATCCCCGCGATGATCGGCGCCTCCGTGGCGCTCTCGATCTCCGACATCCCTTGGGGCGGGCCAATCGCCGGCGTCGCCGTAGGTCTTGTGGACGGCCGATGCATCATCAGCCCCACTGCGGCCCAGCGGGAGCAGAGCGCCCTGTCGCTCGTGGTGGCCGGCACCAAAGAGAAGGTTGTCATGATCGAAGCCGGCGCCCGCGAGGTGCCGGAGGATACGATGTTCGACGCCATCACCGCCGCCCATGAGGAGATCAAAAAACTCGTCGCCTTCATCGAGGAGATCAAAGCGGCGGTCGGCCGCGAGAAGTTCGCGTACGCCCGCGCGGCCTTCGACGGCGAATTGTACGAAGAATTGAAAGCGGCCATTTTGGACAGACTGCGCACCTGCCTGGACACGGACGACAAAAACGTGCGTGAGGAGCGCCTGAAGGCGCTGCGCGCCGAACTCACGGAGGAATATATCGCGCGGTACCCCGAGATCGAATCCTCGCTGGGCGACGTGCTCTACAAGCTGCAAAAGCATGTGGTGCGCCGCTGGTTGCTGGACGAGAACAAACGGGTGGACGGGCGCGGCTTGCTGGACATCCGGCCGCTGTCGGCCGAGGTGGCCCTGTTTCCGCGCGCGCACGGTTCCGGGCTGTTTTCGCGCGGGCAGACCCAGGTGCTCACCGTGGCCACGCTGGGTACGATCTCGGACCAGCAGAAGCTGGACAACATCTTCGACTCCGAGACAAAGCGCTTCATGCACCACTACAACTTCCCGTCGTACTCGGTGGGCGAGGCGCGGCCCTCGCGCGGCCCCGGGCGCCGGGAGATTGGACACGGCGCGCTGGCCGAGCGGGCGCTGGAGCCCGTCATCCCCTCGGAGGAGGCGTTCCCCTATTGCATCCGTCTGGTGAGCGAGGTGCTCTCAAGCAACGGTTCCACGTCCCAGGGAAGCGTGTGCGGCTCCACTCTCGCACTCATGGACGCCGGCGTACCCATCAAGGCCCCGGTGGCCGGTATCTCTTGCGGTCTCGTGACCGAGGGCGATCGCTGGCTGACCTTCGTCGACATCCAGGGTGTGGAGGATTTTTACGGCGATATGGATTTCAAGGTGGCCGGCACAAAGGCGGGCATCACGGCCATTCAGATGGACCTTAAGACGGACGGGCTGACCCCCGAGATCATCCGGAGCGCCCTCACGCTCACCCGCGACGCGCGCTACAATATCTTGGATGAGGTCATGGCGCCCTGCATCGCGAAGCCCCGCGATGATCTCTCGCCCTATGCGCCCAAGATGCTTCAGACCACGATCGACCCCGAGAAAATCCGCGAAGTCATCGGCAAGGGCGGCAGTGTGATTCAAAAGATCACGGCCGAGACGGGCACCAAGATCGACATCGAAGACGATGGGCGCATCTTCATCTCGGCCCCCAACCGGGACGATTGCGAGCGCGCCCTCAAAATCATCGAGGCCATCGTGCTCGACCCCAAGATCGGCGACCTTTTCTACGGTCGGGTGACGCGTCTCATGACGTTCGGCGTCTTCGTCGAATTCGCCCCCGGCAAGGAGGGCATGATCCACATCTCCAAACTGGCCCCCCAACGGGTAGCCAAGGTGGAGGATGTCGTGAACATCGGCGATATGACCTGGGTCAAGGTAATTGAGATCGACGAAAAGGGCCGCATCAACCTCTCGCGTAAAGACGCGATGGCCGACCTGGCCCGTCAGGGCGGGCAGCCGGCCGCGCCGAAGTGAGCTGCGTTTCGCACGCGCATCTGTTACGGGTCCGCCCCCGCCGAAAGCCGGGGCGAACCCGTTTTCTTCTGATGTCTGACTGAACTGCCCGCAGGCGTACTGCGGGCGTATCGACACCCCAACCACGGATTGGAGAGGAGCGGCGGTGGCAAAATGGAAAATATAGAAAAAATCACGCTCCCGAACGGCGTACGGCTGTTGTTTGAGGAGATCCCCCACGTGCGATCGGCGGCGGTCGGTATCTGGGTGGGCAGTGGATCCCGGCACGAACCGGCACATCTGTCCGGCGTCTCCCACGCGATCGAGCACATGGTATTCAAAGGGACGCGCACCCGCAGCGCCGCGCAGATCGCCGCGGAGATGGACGCCATTGGCGGGCAGGTCAACGCTTTCACCACGAAGGAGTGCACCTGCTTTTACGTCCGCGCGCTCGACACCCATCTGCCGCAGGCGCTCGACGTGCTGACGGACATTTTTTTCGAGCCCTCCCTCGGCGAGGGCGACTGGGAGACGGAGCGGGGCGTCATCTTAGAGGAAATCGATATGTACGAAGACACGCCGGAGGACCTCGTCTCCGAGCGTCTTTTCGCCGCCGCCTACCGCGGCTGTCCGCTGGGCCGGCCCATCCTCGGGACGCCGGGCGTCCTGCGCCGTCTGCGGGCGGAGCGGCTCCGCGCCTACATGCGGGAGAATTACCGTCCGGACCGCATTGTCGTGGCCATAAGCGGGCGGTTTGCCGCGCGGGACCGGGCCTTTTTGCTGGCGCGGTTTGCCGCGCTTACGCCGTCTTCGGGTCTGGACACCGAGACGGCCGCCTTTGCCCCCGCCTTCACCGCGCGGCACAAGGACATCGAGCAAAACCATTTGTGCCTAGCTTTCCCGGCACTTGCGTACAACCATCCGGCGCGTCACGCGCAGCAGGTGCTCTCCGGCATTTTAGGCGGCGGCATGTCCTCCCGGCTCTTCCAGACGGTGCGCGAACAACGGGGGCTCTGTTACTCCATCTATTCCTTCTCCGTCGGCCACGAGGACACGGGTCTCTTCTGCCTCTACACGGCGCTGAGCCGAGAAACAGAGCGGGAGGCGCTGCGGCTGATCGCCGACATCGTGCGTCAGTTCGCCGACGAGGGCCCGACGAGAGAGGAGACGGAGCGCGCGCGCGAGCAGGTGAAGGCCAATGTACTGATGGGCATGGAGTCGACGTCCTCACGGATGAACCACCTGGGGCGCAACGAACTCCTGCTGGAGGCCATCCCCTCCCCCGAGGAGATCATGGCCTGCTACGACGCCGTCACGCCGGAGATTGTGAGAGACCTGGCGGGGCAGCTCTTCGACTTCTCCCGCCTCTGCTTCTCCGCCGTAGGCCGCACAGTCCACACAGCACAGTACCGCCGCGCGCTCCAGTGAGCGCACGAGAAGCGGACTTCCGCAAAACGCCGGGCCGCGAACCTTGTTCCGCAGCCCGGCGTTTTGCGAGGTGCCGCGGCGCCTCGATTTGTTTTGACGTCTGTCGGAAGTACCGCCCCCGACAGACGTTGATGCGTCAGGACTGCGGTACGGACGGCGTGTCGCCGGACGGCGGCGCCGGGCGTCTGTTTTTCTTCCCCTTGGCCATTCTCTCACCTCGCCTTCTCCGCCATGGGACGGATGGAGTGGCTTTACCATAGTGTGTGCGGCTTTGGGCCGTTTATACCGCCTTTGGGGACGACTCTCGTCACTCCGTGGTTCAGGCGTCAAAAGTCCCGCCCGGCAGCCGTGCCCGGCGGCGCGGGAAAACTCTTGTTCCGAGCTTCGGTTCTATGATACAGCCCGAGTTTAACAGCATAGAAGAGCGCAACCAACGCAGTGGACAACGACAGCGATCACGCGAGCCGCGCAAAACGCAAATTTATCTTGTCAAATGACAAGATAAATGATATGATAACCTCAACATCTATTGTGGCGGAGGTTTGAAAATGCAGGAGAACATCGGAATGTCGGAGCGGGGCTGTTTTGTTCGTGTTGGCAGTTCGTCACAGCCTATGAGCGAGCAGTTGATCGAAGAGTTGCTGTCTAAACGCCAGCAGATTACGCTCCAAACAATGCTCTCGCCGCGCCAAACGCTCACGTTCAAACAGCTTTGCATTTACTACGAGGAAAAGAACCTTGAACCGACGGAACAATTTATCGAAAGCCTTGATCTGCGGCAAAGCGGCGGCGAGTTTAACTACGCCGCGTATCTGTTCGCGGACGAAAATGGCGTATCCGTCAAAGTCGCGGCGTATGCGGGAACGGACAAGGTTGACCTGCTCGAAACACGGGAATACGGCAACCGCTGCCTGATTACCGCGACACAGCGGATTCTTGACCGCCTGGACTCCGAAAATCGCACATTCGCAAAGATTACGGCGAAAAACCGTCTTGAAAAAGAACGTGTGAATACAATCGCGTTGCGCGAGGCCGTGATAAACGCGATCGTCCACAATGACTACACAAAAGGCGTCCCGCTTGTCGAAATTTTCACCAACAGAATCGTCGTTACATCCTGCGGCGGTTTGGTGGATGGACTCTGCGAAGCGGATTTTTTCAAGTGCCGCTCAATGCCGCGAAACCGCGAACTTATGCGCGTATTTCGCGATATGGAACTTGTGGAGCAAATAGGGTCAGGAATGAGTCGTATCCTCAAAGTCTATGACCGTTCGATTTTTGAGTTGACGCCGAGTTTTACTGTGGTGACATTTCCATTTGAGCGGCCATTTATCTTGTCAGATGACAAGATAAATGGCAAGATAAACGAAAAGACAAGAACGACGCTCGACGTGATAAATAAAAACCCGACCGCGACGATTCCGGCGCTGTCCGAACTCACGGGCAAATCGCAAAGCACGATCTCCCGTGAGCTGAAAGAATATCAGGCGGCGGGGCTTTTGCGCCGCGAGGGTGCGAGAAAAAAGGGGCGGTGGGTGGTCATATGAATGCCATGGATAAAGCGGGTATTGGCTTGATTTGTACGATTTCAGCAAAATCACAGCGTGGCAGAGCGCTGCGGCATCCGCAGTCAAGTTGTTCGCATACGGGTTCGTTGCGCTTATGGTTCAGGCGTCAAAAGTCTCGCCCGGCAGCCGTGCCCGGCGGCGCGGGAAAACTCTTGTTCCGAGCTTCGGTTCTATGATATACTGATACCGATCCGTTATACCCGCTATCCGCAGACCCGCGCCGGCGGTCCGGGCGCGGGGGAAAGGAGTTTTCCGTGCTGCATCAGCGAAAAAGCGGCGTGGTCCTGCCGATTTCGTCCCTGCCCGGGCTCTACGGCATCGGGACCTTCGGCGTCGAGGCCAGACGTTTCATCGACTTTTTGGCCGACGCGGGGCAGTCCTATTGGCAGGTGCTGCCGCTGGGACCGACCGGCTTCGGCGATTCCCCCTACCAAAGCTGCTCCGCCATGGCCGGGAACCCCTATTTCATCGACCTGCCGCTGCTCTGCCGGCAGGGACTCCTGACATCCGACGAACTCGCGGTCTTCGACTTTGGAGACGACCCGGACCGTGTGGACTATGGGAAGCTCTACCACACCAGGCTGGAGGCGCTGCGGCTCGCTTTCGCGCGGCGCAGGCCCCTGGCCCGCACCCTGCGGTCCTTCCGCACGGCGCAGGCGGATTGGCTGCCCGATTACGCGCTCTTTATGGCGGTCAAGGCGCACTTCGGCATGGCGGGGCTGGACGACTGGCCCGACCCGGCCATCCGAGCGCGCACCCAGGCGGCGCTCCGGCAATATAAAGTCGAACTCGCCGAGGAGATCGCGTTTTATGAGTTCCTTCAGTACTTATTCGACGTGCAGTGGACGGCGCTCAAAGCGTACGCCGGCGAGCGGCGCATTCAGATCGTGGGGGATCTCCCCATCTATGTCTCGCGGGACAGCGTCGAGCTGTGGACCCACCCCGAGCTTTTTCAAACGCGCCGGGACGGCGGCCCCCGCGACGTGGCCGGCGTGCCGTCCGACTATTACTCGGAGACCGGGCAGCTCTGGGGCAACCCTCTGTACGACTGGCACTATCACGAGCAGACCGGGTGGGCGTGGTGGCTCCGCCGCCTCGGCCACACCCAAAAGTTTTTCGACGTCATCCGCATCGATCATTTTCGCGGTTTTTACAACTATTGGGCCGTGCCCGCCGAGGCGGAGACCGCCCTGCACGGCCGCTGGCGGCGCGGCCCCGGCCTGAAACTGATCCGCGCCATCCGGGCCGCGTACCCCGACCTGCCGCTCATCGCCGAGGACTTGGGCGACCTGGACGACACGGTGCGCGCCTTCTTCGCCAAAACCGGGCTGCCCGGCATGGATGTACTGGTGTATGCCTTTGACCCGGACGGCGACAGCAGCTACCTGCCCCACAACACACGGTCGAACCGGGTGTTTTATACTTCGACGCACGACTCCCCCCCGTTCTTGGACTGGCTGTCCGGCGAGGCGTCGGAGGCCCAGCGGGCGATGGCCTGCGCGTATCTGCGCCTGCGGGAAGACGAGGGTCTCTCCTGGGGCGCCGTCAAAGCGGTCTGGGGCAGCGCGGCGGGGCTGGCCATGGCGCCGCTGCAGGACGTGCTGGGCCTGGGGGGCGACGCGCGGATCAACACGCCCTCCACGCTGGGGGGCGGCAATTGGTGCTGGCGGGTGCGCGCCGAGGCGCTGAACGACGAGGTGTCCGCGCGGCTGCGCGCCATCACACACGTCTACCGCCGGCTGTGAGCGGACCCGTAAGAGAATTGACGTAAAATCGTAAAAATATGGAAATTCAGAAAGAGACCGATGGGTGAGGACAGAACTTGGCATGAAAAAATTTGTTTCCGCATTTCTCTTCCTGCTGATACTGGCCGCGCTGGGCTTGGCCGGCCTCCGCTGGGGACCCGGCCTGTTGTACGACTACCACGAGGGGCGGGCCGAATACGCCCTCAACGCGGAGGACGGTGCGCGCGCCGCCGAACATCTGCTGTGGATGCTGACGCGCCGGCCGGAGGACACGGACCTGCGGCTGCGCACGGTGGACGCCTATCTGTCGCTGGGTAACTACACCCGCGCCGAGTACCTTCTGGTCAAAGGCATGGAGGTGCAGGCCGGGCAACTTGCCCTGTACACCAAACTCTGCGCGGTGTATGTGGCGCAGGACAAGCTGAGCGACGCGGTCTCGCTGCTGAATGACCCGTCGAACCCGTTCATCGCGGAGGAGCTCGCGCGCCTGCGGCCTCGCCCGCCTACGCTGTCGCCGGCGCCGGGGACCTACCAGCAGCAGGTGGATCTCGTGCCGGAGAACGGCGCGGACACGTTCTGTTATCTGCGGCTGGACGGGAACATCCCCTCCGTGGCAGACGGACCTTGCGCCGAGATCATCCCACTGCCGGCGGGTGAGAGCCGCGTCCGCGCGGTGGCCGTCGACCGGGACGGATTGGTGTCGGACTGGGTCGAGGGCGTCTATCGGTTAGAAAACGTCGTACAGCCGGTGACATTTTCCGACCCTATTTTGGAGGCCCATTTCCGCATGTTGCTCGACAAGCCGGTCGACCCCATCATGAGCAGCGAATTGTGGGAGATCGACGCGCTCGTGCTGGAGAACAACGCGGATTACCAGTCCCTGGAGGACCTTGTCTTCCTGCCCTCCCTCACGCGGCTCACCCTGCGCGGGCACGGGCAGCGCCTTGATCTTTCTCCCCTCTCCGCGCTGACGAAACTCTCGGAACTCAGCCTACGCCACGTGCGTCTCGCCCCGGAGGACCTGGAAAGGATCGCTGAAAAGACGTCGCTCACCGTCCTCGACCTGCAGGACACATACCTCGCTTCGCTGGACATGGTCACCCCACTGACCGGGCTCACAAGCCTCTATGTGCACGGCAACAGCATCACCGATCTCACCCCACTCGCGGACCTGACGGCGCTTCGTACCCTGGACATCTCGCTGAATGCTGTGGGGGACTCCGCGCCGCTGGCCGGACTGTCCGGCCTGCAGACCCTGCTGGCCTCCGACAACCTGATCGCGGACCTGCGCGGCCTGCGTCCGCTGAGAGCGCTGGAGACCGTAGATCTCACGCGCAACCAAGTGGAGGATCTCGCCCCGCTCGCGGACCACGATCAGTTGGCCACGCTGCTGTGCAACGGCAACCAGATCACATCGATCGAGCCGTTGGCCGGACTGCCGGCCCTCTCTGCACTGCACATCGAGGACAACGAGGTGGAAACTTTGTCGGCCCTCTCCGGTTGTCCCGCCCTGCAGACACTGCGCGCGGAGGGCAACCCCGCCAACGACGCTCCTTCCCTTGGCACAGAGCCCTCCCCGGAGGGTTGAGGATAGAGGTGAGAGCATGACGGCATTTGACAGGGCGGTCTACGACACGGTACGGCAGATTCCCCCCGGTCGGGTGGCCTCCTACGGACAAGTGGCCGCGCTGGCCGGACGCTGGGGCGCCGCCCGGGCGGTCGGCCGCGCGCTGCACCACAACCCGTGGCCGGGGGCGGTCCCCTGTCACCGGGTGGTATTTCAAAACGGAGCGCTGACGAGCGCCTTCGCCTTCGGCGGCGCCAACATCCAGCGCTCCCTGCTGGAGGCCGAGGACGTCGCTTTCACTCCGGACGGCCGCGTAGACATGACGCGACATCGCCTGATGGCAGTTGAGAATTGATAATTGGATATTTTTGTCAGCCTAGACAGCCCTCCGTGTGTCGGGGGGCTGTTTGCGTTTTGTCCGCCGTCTTGCAAAATTGTCCATTCTCCATTCTCAATTGTCAACCGCCGTCGCCGGTGCATATGATGTCCTGTGCAAAACCCTCGCATAGATGGTTCAAGTAGGAGGGATTCGTTTGAAAACCACGCGTTTTTCCCTCATCGGCGGGGATGCCCGTCAGGCCAGTCTCGCGGGTCTGATCGCCGCGGACGGGCATGCGGTGTCCACCTTCGGCATCGACGCACCGGCGACCGAAATGACCGGGACGCCGGCCAAGACGCTGGCGGACTGCCTGCATGGAGCGGACTGCATTGTGCTGCCTATCCCCATGACGCTGGACCACGGGGCCCTGAACGCGCCGGCGCTCCGCCACCCGCCGGCAGCGACGGAGATTTGGCAGATGACCAGAGCCGGGCAGGTGCTGGCGGGCGGACGCATCCCGGAGGCCCTGCGGCAAGCGGGCGCCGCGCGCGGGTTCGCAGTGTGGGACGTCCTGACGCGGGACGACTTCGCCGTGCGCAACGCGGTGCCCACCGCAGAGGGAGCACTGCAGATCGCTATGGAAAATATGCCCATCACATTGCATGGCGCGCGCTGTCTCGTCGTCGGATACGGGCGCATCGGCAAGGTGCTCTCCCGCCGTTTGCGGTCCCTCGGCGCACAGGTGACGTCGTCGGCCCGCCGGCAGGCGGACCTCGCTTGGATCGAAATTGAGGGCGGCCGGGCCGTCCCCACGCAGGCGTTGGAGGCGGCCCTCGGAGAGTGCGACGCCGTCTTCAACACAGTGCCCGCGCCTGTGCTGACACAGGACCGCCTGAAGCTGCTGCCCCCCGGCTGCCTATGCATCGACCTGGCTTCCGCGCCGGGCGGCGTCGACTTCGACGCCGCTCACAGATTGGGGCTGCACTGCATCTGGGCACTGAGCCTGCCGGGCAAGGTAGCGCCCCGGACCGCCAACCTCATCCTGCGCGACACACTGTATCACATCATGATGGAGGGATTGTCATGAATACCCCCATACGCGTGGGCTTTGCCGTGTGTGGTTCTTTTTGTTCTTTGGCCCAGGCGATGACCACCCTGGAGGAACTGACGGCGCGGGATTACGAGCTATGGCCCATCATGTCGGAAAACGCCTACGCCACAGACACCCGCTTCGGCCGCGCCGCTCTCTTCATCGAACAAATGGAGGCGCTCTGCGCCCGCCCGGTCCGCCACACCATCGCAGAGACCGAACCCATCGGCCCACGCCGGCTGCTCGATGTGTTGACCGTCGTCCCCTGCACCGGGAACACACTGGCCAAACTGGCCTGCGGTATCACCGACACCAGCGTCACGATGGCCTGCAAGGCACATCTGCGCAACGAACGGCCTCTGGTCCTCGCCATCGCCTCGAACGACGCATTGGCAGCCAACTGGCACAACATCGGGCGCCTATCGGCGCGCAAGCACGTCTACTTTGTCCCCTTTGGACAGGATGATCCGGTCCAAAAACAAAACAGCCTGGTGTCCGACTTCTCGCTGCTGCCCGCCACACTGGAGGCAGCCCTGGCAGGCAGCCAACTCCAACCGCTGCTAACCCCACCCGCCTGCCCGGTCTCTCATTGACGGCATCGCAATATGACGATATAATATTAACAAAAGACAACGGGCGCGGGCCGCCTGGGAGGAGTGATGCCTATGCCTGCTTTTCGCGTGTCCAGCCCTTTCGAACCGGCGGGCGACCAGCCGCACGCCATCGAAGCGTTGGCCGCCGGTCTCGAAAACAGTCTTCAGGAACAGACGCTGCTCGGCGTGACCGGGTCCGGCAAGACCTTCACGATTGCCAAGGTGATCGAGGCGGTGCAGCGGCCCACGCTGGTACTGGCCCACAACAAGACGCTGGCGGCCCAGCTCTGCGCGGAATTTCGTGAATTCTTCCCCGATAACGCCGTGGAATATTTCGTGTCATATTACGACTACTACCAGCCGGAGGCCTATATCCCGCACACGGACACTTACATCGAGAAGGACTCCGCCATCAACGACGAGATCGAGCGGCTGCGCCACAGCGCCACCTCGTCGTTGTTTGAGCGGCGGGACGTGGTGGTGGTGTCCAGCGTGTCGTGCATCTATTCGCTGGGCGACCCCATCGATTACGCCAATATGGTGCTCTCCCTGCGTCCGGGCCTCCGGTATGATCGCGACCGGATGCTGCGCAAGTTGATCGAAATCCGTTACGAACGCAACGACATCGCCTTCGAGCGCAACAAATTCCGGGTGCGCGGCGACACGGTGGAGATCTTCCCGGTGTATACAAACGACTTCGCCATTCGCGTGGAGTTCTTTGGAGATGAGATCGAGCGTCTCTCAGAGATCAACGTGGTCACGGGCGTACCCCGCCGGATTTTGCAGCACGCGGCCATCTACCCAGCCTCGCACTATGTCACGAGCGCCGACAAGATGGAGCGGGCCGCCCAGACGCTGGAGGAGGAGATGTGGACCCAGGTGCGCCTGTTTGAGAGCGAGGACAAACTGCTTGAGGCACAGCGCATCAAACAGCGCACGCTGTATGACATCGAGATGATGCGGGAACTGGGACACTGCTCCGGCATCGAAAACTACTCCCGCGTGATCTCCGGGCGTGCGCCCGGCTCGACGCCCAATACGCTGCTCGACTACTTCCCAAAAGATTTTCTGCTGGTCGTGGACGAATCACACGTCACACTGCCACAGGTGCGCGCCATGTACGCGGGAGACCGTTCCCGCAAGGAAACGCTGGTGAACTTCGGGTTTCGTCTGCCGTCGGCGCTCGACAACCGCCCGCTGAACTTCGAGGAGTTCAACGCGCGGAAAGGACAGGCCGTCTACGTGTCGGCCACACCCGGCGAATACGAGCGTTCCCGCTCGGGGCAGCTCGTGGAACAGGTCATCCGCCCCACCGGCCTCGTCGACCCGGAGATCTCCGTGCGTCCGATTGAGGGACAGATCGACAACCTTATCGAGGAGATCGAGACCCGGGCGGCGCGGGACGAGCGCGTGCTGGTGACCACACTGACGAAGAAGATGGCCGAAGACCTGACCGCCTATCTTCAGACCGTCGGCATCAAGGTGCGCTATATGCACCACGACGTCGACACGATCGAGCGTATGGAACTCATCCGGGACCTGCGCCTCGGCGTGTTCCATGTGCTGGTGGGCATCAACCTGCTCCGCGAAGGGCTCGACCTGCCGGAGGTGTCACTGGTGGCCATCCTGGACGCCGACAAGGAGGGGTTTTTGCGCTCCGAAACTTCGCTCATTCAGACCGTCGGCCGAGCGGCGCGCAACGCGCAGGGCCTCGTCGTCATGTACGCCGACCGGGTCACGGACTCC
Organism: Oscillospiraceae bacterium; assembly: GCA_031265355.1. NCBI lineage: Bacteria > Bacillati > Bacillota > Clostridia > Eubacteriales > Oscillospiraceae > Oscillospiraceae bacterium. The sequence continues at coordinate 111,020 of JAISCT010000047.1, forward strand.
ATGCGCCGTGCGATCGATGAGACGAACCGCCGCCGCGCGCGGCAGGTCGCCCACAATGAGGCGCACGGAATCACCCCACAGACCATCCGCAAAGGGGTGCGCGGCCTTTTGGAGATCTCCAGCGCCACGAACAAGCCGGAGAAGGCCGTGCCGCTGTCTCCGCAAGAAAAAAAGGCGGCCATCGCCCGCCTGGAAAAGGCCATGCGCGAAGCCGCCCACATGTTGGAGTTCGAATACGCCGCCGTCCTGCGTGACCAGCTCATCCAACTGCGCGACGGGGGATGACAGTTTACAGTGAACAGTGAACGATTAACAGTCCGCTTGCGTGGCGGTGCGGTGCGTCGCTATGAGCGCGAGGAAGTATTGGTGGATGCGGGTGTCGGCGGTGAGTTCCGGGTGAAAGGCGGTCGCGAGCAGGCGACCCTGGCGGACGGCCACGATTTTTCCGTTCACCCTGGCCAGCACCTCGACGTGATCCGCCGTCTGAACGATGTGAGGCGCGCGGATGAAGACCGCGGTGACGTCGCCCACGCCTTCAAACCGGGTCGTCGTTTGAAAGCTGCCGAGCTGCCGGCCGTAAGCGTTGCGCTGTGTGACGATGTCCATCTCTCCCAGAGGGCCGCGCGCTGTCCCATGCGGCGTCTGGATGCGCTTTGAGAGCAAAATCAGACCGGCGCAGGTGCCGAACACCGGCAGTCCCGCCCGGACAGCCGCCCGGATCGGCGCCAACAGGCCGTACTCCGCCAGCAGCATCCCTACCACCGTGCTCTCTCCGCCCGGTATGATCAGACCGTCCACGCCCCGGACAAAGTCCCCGCGCCGACGGATCTCTATGCTCTCCACCCCCAGGGCGGAGAGCATATTTCGATGCTCCTGAAAGGCCCCCTGCAGTGCCAATACCCCCACGCGCGCCGCGCTCATTGACCCCGCTCCGCCATGAGCAGGCTGATCTCCTGCTCACTCATCCCCACCATCGCCTCGCCGAGGTCCTCGGAGAGCGCGGCGAGCTGCCCGGCGTCTGTGTAGTGTGTGACGGCCCGCACAATGGCCGCCGCCCGCTTTGCGGGGTTACCGGATTTGAAGATCCCCGACCCCACAAAAACGCCCTCGGCACCGAGCAGCATCATCAGCGCCGCATCCGCCGGTGTGGCCACGCCGCCCGCGGCAAAGTTTACCACCGGAAGTTTTCCATTTTCTGCCACATATTGTACAAGTTCATATGGTGCGGCGAGCCGCTTGGCCGCTTCGTACAGTTCGTCCTTCGACCGGGTGGTCAGCGCACGAATCTCTCCCATGATCTTCCGTATGTGGCGCACGGCCTGCACGACGTCGCCGGTCCCCGGTTCTCCCTTGGTGCGTATCATCGCCGCGCCCTCGCCGATGCGGCGCAGCGCCTCGCCCAGGTCCTTGGCGCCGCAGACGAACGGAATCCGAAACACCCGCTTGTTGATGTGGTACACGTCATCCGCCGGAGAGAGCACCTCGCTTTCGTCGATGTAGTCGATCTCGAGGGCCTCCAGGATCTGCGCCTCCGCAATGTGCCCGATGCGGCACTTGGCCATGACGGGGATGGAGACGGCCGCCTGAATGCCCTTGATCATCTTTGGATCGCTCATGCGCGACACGCCGCCGGCTGCCCGGATGTCCGCCGGAATCCGCTCCAGCGCCATGACCGCCGAGGCGCCGGCCGCCTCGGCGATCTGCGCCTGTTCTGGCGTGCTCACATCCATAATAACGCCGCCCTTCAACATTTGGGCCAAATTCTTATTCAGTTCATAACGGTCTTCCTGCATGTTTGTCGCTTCCTCCCTCTTGCCTGACGCCACCCAGTATAGTATGATTATACATAGAACTGGCACGTCTGCAATATCCAGTTTGTGATTATTTTGCCATGCCAGATGGGAGGATGCGCTGTGATCACGCCGCTGTTTTCCGCCGCGTCAAAAAAGCCTCTCTATGAGCAGCTCTATGTCTCCATCGTGCGTGACATCGAAACCGGGGCGCTCGGCCGGGGTGCGCGACTCCCCTCCAAACGCAAGCTGGCGGTCCACGCCAACATCAGCCAGAGTACAGTCGAAAACGCTTACGCGCAGCTGAAGGCGGAGGGATATATCGAGTCCCGGCCCAAGCGGGGGTACTTTGTCGCCCGGCTAACGCCGGCGGCACAGCCGGCTCAGACCCGACGCGAACCGACGCCGCCGGCGCCCCCCGACGCGCCGCTCTGCCGGTTCGACCTGAGGACAAACGCGGTGGACGCCGAACTCTTCCCGTTTTCCATCTGGAACCGACTGCTGCGGGGGTGCCAGCAGGACGATCGCACTTCTCTGCTCGCGCCGATCCATCCGCAGGGCAACGCCGATTTGCGCGAGGAGATCGTGCGGTATCTGCGGGCCTTCAGGGGCCTTGAGGCGCGCGCCGACCAGGTGGTCCTCGGAGCGGGCATGGAGTACTTGCTCGGCCTGCTGCTGGAGCTCATGCCCGACGCGCCGGTCGCGTTTGAAAATCCGGGCTACCCCCAGGCAGCCCGGATCTTGACCGCCCGGCGCAGGCCGATGTTCCCCATCCCCCTGGATGGGGAAGGGCTGTGCGCCGGCGCGCTGGCGGACACCGACGCGTCGGTCGCGCTTGTCACGCCGTCCCATCATTTCCCGCTGGGCATCACGATGAGCATCGGCCGCCGCCGGCAGCTCCTGCAGTGGACGGCCGGGCGGGCAGACCGCTACCTGATCGAGGACGACTTCGACGGTGAGTTTCGATTTGTCCTGAGGCCGATTCCCACGCTCTACAGCCTCGACGGCGGCGGCCGCGTCATCTACATGAACAGCTTCGCCCGGACACTCTCTCCCTCCCTGCGCATCGCATACATGGTGCTGCCGGAAACCCTGCTGCTGCGCTACCGGGAGATGCTGTCCTTTTACAGCTGCACTGTCTCGGAGTTTGAGCAGCGGATCATCCGCTCCTTTTTTCAGGGCGGGCACTACGAACGCCACCTCAACCGAATGCGTCTCGTCTACAAAAAGAAGCGGGACGCGCTGCTGGAGGGGCTGTCCCCTCTGGGGTCCGCCCTGTCGATCGACGGACCCAATGCGGGGCTCCATCTGCTGCTGCGGGTCCGGGGGTTGAACGAAGCGGCGCTCGTGGCCCGGGCCGCCGCGCGGGACGTACGCGTCTACCCGCTCTCCCACTACCACTGGGGTCCGCCGCCGCCCTCGCACACCGTCGTGGCGGGGTACGCCGGTCACACCGCAGACACCCTGCGCCAGGCAGCCCGCCGGCTGGTCGAGGCCTGGGGTTGAGGAAAGCGGTGACACCGCCAAGGCCGCCGGACTGTTGCCGCCGGCCGTGGGGCATGATACAATGATACTGGGAGGGAGGGCTGTCCGGTGCAGGACCTGCTGCTTTTGTCAAAGGATGTGCCCGTCGCAAGCATCATCGGCGAGGCGCCGGAACCGTTGCTTTCGTCCCGGCTGCCGCTGTTTTTGCGGCGGACGGGCGACGCGCGGGCCTGGCTGGAATCGCGAGCTGTCGACGGGCACCGCACCAACTCGCGACTGCTGAAACGCGCTTTGCGCCTGGCTCATAAGGACGACCTGACGGCCGTGCTGGCGGTGAACGCCGCCACCATCACCGACAACTATTGGGTGAGGCCGCTTTTCGACGACTCCCTGCGGTATGAGGACATCCGCTTCAAAATGAATCTGTTTGACGAACTCGCGCTGACCGGCGACGTCAACGCCTTTGACCAACCGCCGGACCGGACGCCGGAGCTCACCAACACCGGCAGCTTTGAAAAGTGCTGGCGGCTGATGGACGGCACATGGTGGATGTTCAAGGCCGGCAAACAGGAGGAGCTGTTTTCGGAACTGCTGGCCTGCCGACTGGGCACACTCCTGGGCTTTCCGATGGCGGAATACGAACCGACGGGTGATTTTATCCGCAGCCGGGACTTCACGGACAATGCCCGGGTGGACTTTGAGCCCGCCCGTGGGATCATCGAGGACGAATCGGACTACGTCAAAATCTATGAGGCGTTTCGGGCCGTCAGCGAAACCGTCGCGTCGCAATATGTGCCGATGTGCTATTTTGACGGGCTGATTTTCAACATGGACCGACACGAGAACAACTTCGGCGTCCTGCGCGACAGCGACACCGGCGAGGTGCTGTCGCTCGCGCCGTTTTACGACCACAACATCGCGCTGGTGGCGCGCGGGTATCCGCACCGCGCACCGGACGATCTGTTGATCCGCGACTTCGCCGCGCTGATGGAACACATCGGCGCACCGCTGCTTCTGCCGCGGCTGACCGAGGAGGCGGCGCTCGCGCTCACGCGGAACATCTCTTTCACGCCGCCCGCGACCCGCGCTGTCCCCGACCCGCGCGCGTTTGCCGCCCGGTACCTCGTCCAACGGCAGGCGGCGCTGGAAGCGCGATGCGGCCCGCTGCTGCAGTTTGTCGACCTGTGATTGCCTGACTCCGGCGGCAAAAGTCTCACATGCGCCGCTCGGTCGCCAACAAAACAACAAAGACGCCTACTTTCCGTTTCAAGTAGACGCCTTTGTCTCAAAGCCGCGGACCTCCCGAAGGAAAACACCTACCCGGAAGAGGGGCGCTTTTCGTATATTTTATTCGCGAACAGTTCTATGATCGGAGGCGTATAATTATTTCACCATCCCGGCCACTTCGTCTGCGAAGTTGTCCTGCTTTTTTTCGATCCCCTCGCCCTTTTCATAGCGGACAAAACGGGTCACTTCGATCTCCCCGCCCAACTCTTTTGCCACCTGGGCCACGTGCTGCCCCACGGTGAGCTTGTTCTCCTTCACATAGGGCTGCGACAGCAGGCAAAACTCCTGATAGTATTTATTGATCCGCCCGGCCACCATCTTCTCAGCCACCGCCTGGGGCTTGCCCTCGCCCAGAGCCTGCGCCAGGAAGATCTCCTTCTCGCTCTCAAGGACAGCGGGGTCGACCGACGCCGTATCCAGCCACAGCGGCCGCATGGCAGCCGTCTGCATGGCAATGTCGCGGCCCAGCTCGGCCACCTTGGGGTTGTCTTTCAGGGCGTCGGAGACCTTGAGGTTGACAAGCACGCCAATCTTGCCGCCCATATGGATATACGCCAGATTGAGCGGCTGCTCAAACAGGTCGAAACGGCGGATCTGGATGTTCTCGCCTATCGTCATCACCTTCTCGCGTAGCGCCTCTTCCACCGTGCTCCCATCGTCGTAGCGGGCGGCCATCAATGCCGGCAGATCGGCCGGCTTCCGGGTTACGACGACACCGGCCACGCCGGCGACAAACGCTTGGAAGGCCTCGCTGTTTGCGGCAAAGTCCGTCTCGGAGTTGATCTCCACGATCGCGGCCGCGCCGGTGTCGGACACCACGGCGCCCACGGCGCCTTCGGCGGCGATGCGACCCGCCTTTTTGGCCACAGCGGCAAGCCCCCGCTCACGCAGATAGGCGACGGCTTTTTCCATATCGCCCTCGGTCTCGGTCAGGGCTTTTTTACAATCCATCATGCCAACGCCCGTCGTCTCACGCAGCGCCTGCACGTCTTTTGCAGTAAACACAGCCATAGTGTTCTCCTTTCTCCTTACGCCTCCGCCTTCTCCGCCGGCGCGGCGGCCGGCTGCTCGGCCGGTTTCTTTTCCGGCTCGGGGGTTTCGAGCTGCTCGCCCTGGCGGCCCTCCAGCACGGCGTTGGCCATGGTCTGGGAAATCAGCCGGATGGCGCGGATGGCGTCGTCATTGCCGGGGATGGGGTAGTCGATCTCGTCGGGATCGCAGTTTGTGTCGACAATAGCGACCACTGGGATACCCAATTTGTGCGCCTCGGCGATCGCATTGCGTTCCTTGCGCGGGTCGATGATGAACAGCGCGCCGGGCAGACGGCGCATCTCCTTGACGCCTCCGAGGTACTTCTCCAACTTTTCGATCTCGCCGTGCAGCTTGATGACCTCTTTTTTCGGCAACATGTCGAAGGTGCCGTCTTCCTGCATCTTCTTGATCTGGTTGAGTCGATCGACGCGGCGGCGCATGGTTTTGAAGTTGGTCAGCATGCCGCCCAGCCAACGGGCATTGACAAAGAACATGCTCACCCGCTCGGCCTCCTCGCGGATGGCCTCCTGCGCCTGCTTCTTGGTGCCGACAAAGAGCAGCGTCTCCCCTCCGGAAGAGAGTTCACGGACAAAGCGGTAGGCCTCCTCGAGTTTCTTCACCGTCTTTTGCAGGTCGATGATATAGATGCCGTTGCGTTCGGTGAAGATAAACTGGGCCATTTTGGGGTTCCAGCGCCGGGTCTGGTGCCCAAAGTGGACGCCGGCCTCCAGCAGCTGCTTCATGGATACGACTGCCATGGTATACCTCCTCGATTTGTTGTTTGCGAACCGGCCGTTTCGAGCCCGTCCGCCCCGCCACCCGGCGTCATTCCGGGCGCCCACCCCGCGCTCTCGCGGGGCACAGGGGCCGCCGGACCTCCGGATGTGTGGACTGCGCGCCGGACGTTTGATCTGTCTTTTCCGTTCACGCGCCTAAATAGTATACCATAACACGCATCCCCGGCGCAAGCCTTTTCGCGGACATTTTACAAATTTACGCAGGAGAGTGCGCCGCAAGCGCCGGGCTGCTCTTGCATGACACTGTATCAAAAAGCGCCGCTTTTTACTACAAAAACGGCGCTTTTGTTTTTATGCACAATCATCCACCCCGATGCCGTCTCTTGGCGGCCCTGTGGAGCGGACATAAAAACGGGGCTGGGAACGGATTGTTTCACAATCCGTTCCCAGCCCCCGGCTGTCCATCCGCGAGGTGTCTTACCTCAGCGTGACGGCGTCTTCGAGCGGGGTTCTCTCCGCGCTCCAGAGGAACGCTCTGGCCGCCGCGGCCTCTCTGTCTACCGCAAAGGTCTGCGGCATCGCAAGGATAACCGCCGTCTGGACCACGGTAACCAGCCGGCCGGCCTCATCGTACTGGGCAATGAGCAATTGCGCGCCCGACTCGATATCCGATGTTCTGTCGTCATACGTCACGCTGTACTGCTCTGTGGTGGACGTGTTTGTCAGCGGATTTTTTCTCTGTGCAAACAACCAGTCCATAATGGCCACGCCCTGCGTGGAACCCGGAATACCGCCGTTTTCAACAAACTCGTTGTTCAGCACCATGACCCAAGACCAGTGTCCATCCGGATAATAACCAGGTCCGGGCTTGCCTGCTGCGCCGGGATATTCGTCATTCGGGACCTCTGTGCCGAACACGCCCGGGAAGCTGGTGCGGCGAGCGTCTTTCGCGTTCAGCGAAAGCAGCCGTTCGTAAGGTGTCAGCGAGTTGGGCTGTGTAACCGTCCTGTCATCGTCCGCGTGTATGTACCAGATGGGAATATGGGTGATCGTCGCCAGCCGCGCCTCGGCAATGCTTGCGCCGCTAGCCGGACAAATCGGGATGGCGCCCGCCCACAAATCCGGATAATCCAACAGATAATTGTGGGTCTCCTGCCCCCCTGCCGAAGCGCCTGATACATAGACGCGGTTGCCGTCAACCAGCCCTCGGGCGACGAGGTCCCTGATAAAGGCAGCCACGCCAGCTCTTGAATAGGAACTATAGCCTCTCTGCGGAACCAGCACATAGGAGGCCGGCGCGTTCTTGACCCAGCCGACGCCGCCCATGTTGGCAAACAACTGCGCGCCTTCGTTGTTGACTGTCCCCGACGCCGCCGTTCCATACTGCTCACCCGCGCCGTGGTTAAACACAACCAGCGGGAGCGGCTTTCCGTCTTGGGCCTCTTCAGGCGTATACATTCTGTAGCGCTGCGCCGTATAGCCCTCCACGGGGTTGTCAACCAGCTTAAAATCGTCATAGAGCAGATGAGTTGTTGTGCGGTAAACAAACTCCGCATCCGCCGGAATCTCCGCGATGGCGTCCGCTGTTGTCACGGCATATGCCAAGTTGATCCAGTAGTTTCTGCCCCCCTGGTAAATAATCGCCGCAGAACCGTCTATTTCCGCATTGGTCGCGTTGTACCCGTATTTCAGTTCCAGGACAATGTACTGCCCGCTGTCGGCGGGTTTGCCCTTCTCTTTGGTCGCGCTCACGTACGCCTTTGTGACTGTCCGCGTCCCGTCATATATGACATTGTTGTTGGCCGGGTTCTTTGTCAGCGCGGTTACGTCAAACAGATCTGCACGAACCGCGGAGGCATCGACCGGGAAGCCGGCATCCACAATCAAATGCGTCACCGCGCTACCCCATTCGAGGACTTCCACTCCAATGTCAAATTTTGGTATAATCTTTTCGTATACGAACTGTTGAGTCGGGCCGGCCACCGGCGAATTCGGCTTCTCCGCGTTCTCCGCGTTGTCACGGATCGTGACGGTGAACACCGTGCCGTCCGCCACCGTCCAGCCGGTTCCGTTGCCATACTGCACATTGTCGGTGATGTTGTCTGGGTTGGCGTCGTCGTAGTACTGCAGATCCCGCAGCGTCAGCGACAGGCTCACGGTCTCGCTCTCGCCGGGCGCCAGGAGTTTCGTCTTCCCATAGGCGCGCAGCTCGTTCTTCGGGCGGCCCTCCTCCTGCCAGGTGTTGGCGCTCAGGTAGAGCTGCACGACCTCTTTTCCGGCCACGCCGCCCGTGTTTGTCACCTTCACCGTCGCGGTGATCTCTTCGTCCGGGTCGTCCTTGTCAAACACGAACTTGTTCAGCTTGAGGTCGCTGAAGGCAAATTTCGTGTAGCTGAGGCCATAACCGAACGGGTACGCCACCATCGTGTCGTACTTCTCGGGGAAGGTCTCGTAGTAGCGGTAGCCGATGTACACGCCCTCGTCGTAATAGGCGGGCCGGGAGTTGAAGGTCGTGCCCGGGTGCTTGTTCATTGCGATCGACGGGCTGTCGCTGTACGTCTGGGGGAATGTCTGGCCCAGTTTGCCAGAGGGATTCACCGCGCCCTTCAAAATGTCGGCGATGGCGCGCGTACCCTCGGTGCCGGGATTCCAGATATCGAGAATGGCGTCGGCCTTGGCGCGGAACTCCGTCGTGTTCACCGTGCCGCCCACGTTGATCAGCACGATCAGTTTCTTGCCGGCCGCGTGGAATGCGTCCGCGTACGCGTCAAACACAGTCCGCTCCAGCGCCGTGAGGTTGAAGGCCGTCACCGCCAGGTCGGACCCCTCGCCGGAGACGCGCGTCAGCACAAAGATACCGACGTCCGCCGTAGCCGCAGCGGCCGCAGCGGCCGCAGCCGCATTGGCGGCGCCGTCCGCGGCGCTGACACGGGTCGCGGCGGTGTTCGCGGCGAGCTCGGCCGCCTTCGCCTTCACCAGCTCGTCGCTGTACACATACTTGGCGTTGCCGTTTGCCGGCGGGTTGTCCGCAAAGGCCGCCTTGAAGGCCGCATCGTTGCCGCCGTAGGCGCCCGTATCGATCTTCCAGTCGACGACATCAAACCCGCGGTCCGCCAGCGCGTCCCGCAGCGAGAGCGTATAGGGGGTCGTGTTGTTGTTGAAACGCACCTGGGCGCTGCCCGTGCCCTGGATGACGACGTCGCCCACCGAGGCGCTGTCGCCGTACCAACGCGGGTCAAAGAACTCGGACCAGGCCAGGCGGTTTGTCACAAGCGCCAGTTTGGTCCCCTCGGACAGCGGCAGCAGCGCGTCCTCGTTTTTCAGCATGACAATGGCCTCGTCCGCCGCCTGTTTGTTGACGAGCGCCGACGCCTTCTGGATCTCCGAGCCGCCAAAAGCGCCCGAACGGTAGCCGATGTCCGCCTGCGTCAGGCCCACGACGGGGGTGCCGTCGTTCTTCACGCCGTCGGCGTAGGAACCGTCCGGCTGGAGGACGCCGTAATCGCCCTGGAAGGCCGAGGTCTTCACCATGACCCCCAGAATGTTCCTGATGCTGCGGTTCAGCACGCCGACCCGGCGCGCCCGCTCTTCTTCCGTGATGTTTGCGGCGGTGATCCAGGTGCGCACCGTGGCCGCGGTTCGGGAAGACTGACCCATGTCCATCTGCGCCTCAAGGGACGCGGTGGCGCTGTAGTCGGCGCCCCAGTCGGACATGACAAAACCCTTGAAACCCCAGTCGCCGCGCAGGACGTCCGTCAGCAGGAACGGATCCGCCGACACGTTGACGCCGTTGACCGCGTTGTACCCGGCCATGTAGGTCCAGGGCTGGACCTCCGCCGCCATCTCAAAGCCGCGCAGATAGACCTCTCGGAGGGCGCGTTCGGAGACGTTGGAGCTGCCCCGGCTGCGGTTTGATTCCGCGTCGTTCGCGACGTAGTGCTTCAGCGAAGTGCCGACGCCACCGCTCTGGATGCCGCTGACATAGGACTGAGTGGCGATGCCGCTGATGTACGGATCTTCGGAATAATATTCGAAGTTGCGGCCCGCCAGCGGGTTGCGCTGCATGTTGAGGCCCGGGCCGAGGACGATGTCCACCGCATAGTGCCGGGCTTCGTCCGCCGTCACTTCGCCGATCTTCTTCGGGATCTCCGGGTTCCAGGTGGAGCCCAACCCCGCCGGGGCCATCCACACGGTCGCGTTCTTCCACATGCGCACGCCCGCCGGGCCGTCCGCCAGGACCAGCGAGGGGATGTTGAAGCGCGGGAGCGCCGGGGTGCCGCCCGCCGGGCCGCCGCGCATTGGGATGCCGTCGTTGTTGCTCTCCAGCGGATAGTTGAGGCCGTTGAGCAGCATCGTCGGGTCGCCGCCGACGCCGCCTGTCAGGGAGATTCTCTCATCCAGCGTGAGCTGTGCGATGAAGGCGTCGAGGTCCGTCAGCAGGTTGCCGTCTTTGTCCGCCTGCAGCCGGACGATGTCACCCACGCGGCAGTAGAACGTGGCTACCGCACTGGGCGCCAGTGTCCCCTTGACTGCCGTGGCTTTGATCAAAAGCGCGGCGCCGCCGTCTTCCAGAACCGCTTGCGGGACCTGAAGCGGCACGCTGTACGGCTCGCCGCCGTCGCGCAGCTGCGCAGCCGTCACGCTGTCGAGTTCGGACGCGGCAAAGAGCCCCGTGTCCTCATCGTACGCCACAGCAGCCATCCGGAAATAGATCTCCTGCCCGTCGGGGACAGCCAGCTTGATGCCGCCGGCCACTTCGGCCGCCGCGTGCAGCCCGCTGGTCCCCAGCGGCGTGCCGTCGAGCTGTGTCCAGGTCGGGGCGTCGAGCGCGAACTGGTAGTCAACGATGTCGCTGGTCGCTTCTCCTTCGTAGGCGATGAGCCGATAGAGCGTGCCGCCCACCAGGCTGTCGATGTACGCGCGGGGCGCCCCCGTGCTCGGATACACTTTGATTCTCTCTCCGTTTGTCTTCGAGGGTGCGGTGCCGTCTGTCGTGTAATAGAAAGCGATGGCGTCGTCGCCTTCGTAGTCGGCCAGCAGGCGCATATTGTTCGCCGCGGTAAGCAACCCGTGGGTTACCCGCAAGAGCCGGTTGGATAACGCTGTCGTGGGGTTGGCGATGGTGTCCGCCGCCAGCGTCGCGGGCATCGCGGCCAGCAACAGGGCGGCCACAAGGGCCAGCGCGAGCATTTTGGTGGTTAAGGTTCTTCCTCTCCTCATGTCCCAAGTCACTCCTTACATACATATCTATTGTGTTTTGGTACTTCGCTTGTGGGCGGCGTCGGCCCCCGCGGGCGGGACTGCTTGCACAGACAAACCCACCGGCGGCCGCTTCGTCTGCACAACAAAACGGTCGCTTTTTCCTAAGGTAAAACACCAAACGGATACTTTTATATCCTCAATACCCACAAATACGCTTATTTTACACACAGATCACAAGTCTCGGGTAAACCCCTCCGCCCTCGTATAACAGAAAGATAACTTCCAATGCACGACAGTTTCAAAAAGGTATACCTTTTTGAAACTGTATCACAGACGCTGATGTTATCATTGTATTGCATGTAATTCGTAAAGTCAAGGGCTTGGCATAATATTTTTTGTGTATTTCGACCGAATCGGACGGGTCAAATCCTCAAAAACGACAGTTTCAAAAAGGTATACCTTATCAAAAACAACAAAAAACACCGTTTTTGCAATAAAAGCGGTGTTTTTTGTTGTTGTGTGCGGCATGAGCGCAATCTAACGGATCAAAGTCCCGGGCGCGGCCGGAAGCGGCAGGCGTCAGCCGACGCCAAGAGCGGCTTTGCGCAACCCCTCGAAGCGGGTATCAAAATCCAGCGCGAGGACGCCGTCCTGTCTGCCGCCCGGTTTATTGCCGGTAGGCAATCCGCTTCCTCCCGATATCGTATTTTTATAACCGGTCAAAGCGCTCGCATCCTTGAAATATCTGGTGAGATTTTTCACGTCAAACGGATGTATGACGCGATCCTGCCTGGGTAGCGATCTCCACCAATCTGAATCCGCCGCGCTTTCGACGAGCTTCTTCTCAACCCAGGGCGAAAACGTGTGCATGGTAATGGCGCCTGCGGATTCGTCAAACTCAAACATGTCAAGCCACCCATTTCCGCCGTACACGTCGGACTGGTAATCGATCTGGATGTTCCAATAGCCCGGATTTGCACTGCTTTCGCCGGGCTCTACCCATTGCGCGTACGAACCGGACAAATGCCCCCACACATGCATGAACACCTGCGGGAAGGGATTGATCAGGTTGTTGATGACTGTGTTACCCGATGTGTGCTCCAATAGGATTGTAGGCAGATCTCTGTATGTCCTCAGCACGGCCAGGCACCAGTTGAGTTCACTGCCCTGGGCGCCCAACGTGCTTCCGATGTTGCTCGACCCGCTGTTTGGCCCTCCGGTCGCCAGTACCAGGTAATTGTACGAGCCACCGCGGACGATCATATAGCTCGAGTATCCGCCGCCGACACGCGTCGTGTCGTTTGCGGGATCGACTATAGGGGTCGACGAAGTGGCGAACTCGTATCCCTTGCCCTTGTTTCTGGATTCGGGGAACGTCGTGAGGAAGTTCGGCCGCCAGTCATGGTTGCCCGGAAGGACCGTGTACGGCACGCGCGCTTTGTCCAGAATTTCAAAACTTTTGGACGCCGCCGCCCATTCTATGTCGCCTCTGGGCGATGAGTTGTTCTCGGTCACGTCGCCCACGTGCGACGCGCCGAAGATGTTGTACTTGGCCCTATGGGCGCCGATCCATTCGAACATGGTGCTCATGATCAGAGACCCGCCGTCGGCGCCCCTCTTGTACTGCACGTAGTACTGCGTGTCGGGAATGAACACGAAGTTGTAGTTCTCAGGCTTGCTCAAGAAACTGACGTCACCGTTGTGGCCCAGTTGATCCGTATACACCGCATCAGGGACAAGACCCTCATTGTTTGGAATCAGCAGAAAGCTGTCCGGCCTGAAGCCTTTGGTCAGGCGGATTTCCTGAATCTCGCCTCTGAACTGCGGCGCGCCCAAGCTGCCGGCTGCCTCCAACGCCAGGAATTCCTCCTGCGTGAGCAGGTTGCTCGTCGTTTGGTTCCAGTTTGCCCCATTAAAGTATGTCCCTTTCAAATAACCGTAATTGGCTCCTACCGCCCACCCCAAACCATCCAGCTTATCGATGCCGGGCTGCGGACGGTTGTGGTTATCGCTCCTCAACACAGGCAAACCATCGATATAGAGCACGGTGGTGTCGCCGTCGTTCCTGATCACGGCATAATGCAGCCTATCCCGTGTGACGCCGTAAGGATCGCTCCAAAAACAGGATTGGTAATTGTTGTTCAAGATTCTGGGGTCATGCGTTTTTACATGGGTGTTGTTGAACGTAAGCTGCAGATCCCCGGTCACACCGGCGTTCGTGTAATCGTTGCTTCCGCCGGTGTTGAACGAACCTTGGCTTGAGCCGTCCAGCTCGTTGTGCCAGTCCGTCCTGATATCATACGCCGAATTGGGCGTGCCGCGCTTTCCGAGCATGGCGGCCCATTGGCCGGAATCCCGCGCCGAAAAGATGATCTCGAAGGTGTAGCCTTCCATGAATTCCTCGTCATCCAGCTCGCCGGAGGCGGTTACGAAGTATGCGCCCTGGTTAGACATCGGCGAGAACTTCAAACTTCGCGGACTTGTGCCAAGCGGTCCGCCGCCGCCTCGTAAAACATTGTCACCGAACGAAAGTGAATCGCCCGCGTTTTGCCCGGCGGCGATTTTTTGGCTCATCAGCAACAGGTCGTTGCCGCGCCCCGTCCTGTCTGAAATCTTCAAGCTGCTGTCCGCCAACGACCCGGACGTATACCCTTCTTCGTCGCTAAAGACCCAATGCGCCAGCGCCTCGTATTTCGCCGCGCCCAGCGTAAGCGTCTCCGCGCCGCAGAGCGGCGTCAAGACGGTTTCGTCCCAGGCAAAGGCCCTGACGATTTCGGCCTCTTCCGCCGCTGTGTGCCGCCAGACGGCGCCGCTTTCGAGCGCGGTGAGCGGGGCCGTCTCACTGTCCAACAGCCGGCCTTCGCCGTCATAACAGGCAAGCAGCAGTACGCCGCTCATCTCTTCCGTGTGCGCACCCGATACGGCCACCTCCCGGCGCTCCGGCACATACGCCAGCGAGAGGGCCACTCTCGCACCGCCGTCTCGCCTGTCCGGCGTGGTAAAGCTGTCTGCCGGCTCGGTCTCGCCATTTTCCACGGCATTTCTCTGCCATCCGTTCGCCGCAGCGCCGGGCATGAGAGAGAGCAGCACAACACCCGCCAGCAACCATGCCGTCCATGACTGTACTCGTTCGTTCATGACTTTTTCCTCCTCATTGTCTATATATTCCGATCGTAACGGCAAAGGAACCCCTCCGCCACCATATTTTCGTCATGTCCGTGTAAAATTTGTGCGCGCCAAAAGCGCCGCAAGCGTCCGCGGAGCATCACGAATTTTTATTTGATTGCTATTTTGATCGGATTGTAGTATGCTGATACTTGTCAGGGAGTGGATACCGATGCCTTTCGACAGCAGAGATATCATCGATGAAGCCGGACGCCATTTGGCCAACTGCCTTGGATCGAGTTTTAAGAAGGCAGCTCCGAGCCACAGGAGATATGAGCGCCCTCTCCAACACCGCCGCTTTGTTCAATCAGGGCCATGCCTTTTTGATAGGGAGTATTGCAGACAAAACACACGATAAGGACATGAGATTTATGCTGACACATGAAGATATATGCCGGGCTGTAAAAAAAGCAGCCTCGAAATACAAGATTCAAAACGCCTATTATTTTGGTTCCTATGCCAGAGGAACTCAAAATGATGAGAGCGATTTGGATTTGTTGGTTGACTTCGATGTACCTTCAATTTCTTTGTTCACTATAGCGGGTCTGGCGGCGGATTTAGAGGAAGTTTTGCATACAGAAGTGGACGTACTGAAGCTGCCCTTGCCGAAAGAAACGCATCTGCGCATAGAAAAGATGGTGAAATGCTATGGAATTGAGGGATAGACGCATACTGGCCAAGATGCGAGAAGAATCACGGCTTGTCAGCAAGTTCATGGACGGCGTTGAATATAACGGGTTCATGCAAAACGAAGAAAAAAAGCGAGCTGTGACACAGACTCTGGCCAACATCGGCGAGCTTTGCCATGTTTTGTCCGACGACGTGAAAGCGCAGTACAAAAATATCCCTTGGTCGGCAATTCGTAAGACAAGGAATGTCATTGCTCACGATTATGAATCCGTGGATTTTACAGACATTTGGCATTCCGCAACGATTGATGTACTTGACTTGGCGGTAGAAATTGACGCAATTGAGCGCGATATTGGCGTAGAGCTATATAGCGATTCGGAGCGTGAAGCCAATTATAATGAAATTTTAAACGCAATCAAGGAAGCTGATGAAGCAAGATAAACGATATGCTTATGGGACTTATAACTCCTTTGACGAATATCCCCAGAGCGCCATCCGGCCTGAAACCTTTGGTCAGGCAGATTTCCTGAAACTCTCCTTCTAAATTGCGGTGCGCGCCAAAAGCGCCGCAGGCGTTGTATCCACAACGTCTGCGGCGCTTTATGAGACATGGGTTTAGCCCAAACAGTGCCCCGTTAGGCTCTGTCAGAACTCGTTACGGCGTCGCCTCCGCCGCGGGGCCAAGCGGGTTGTTCTGGTCGTCCCAGACAAACAGTCCGACGGAATAGCCGGACCCAAATGCGGCTTCCGCCGCGTTGCTGAGCCTCGTGAGGTCGTCTTTCGCCGCTGTGAACGCCTCGATGTCCGTGCTGACCAGCCGTCCGGCGGGGTCATATATGGCAAGGAGACTGTTTCCGGTCACGCTGTCCGGCGTATAGTTTTCGACAAGCGTCTGGAACCTGACTTCAGATGCCGTTTGCTCAGAAGACTGCACCGTGGCGTATGCCCCCTGCTCCGCAACCGCGAGCCAGCTGATCATCGGCTGGGTGTTGCCGCCCGCCGCCGCGCCAGCCGTCTTGTACATGCTGACTTTCACGACCGTGGGCGCGCTCAGCGTGAAGAACAGGGTGTCCGTCTGGCGTGAACCAACCGCCGCGCCATTGGCTGTTGACAGCGTATTGTTCACCGTCGCCAGCAACCGCCCGTCTTCGTCGATCACATCGATCGTATACGGTCTTGCGACGTCGGCGCCCTGCGGCCAGAACTCGTGGATACCTGTCGTCAGCATGTAACTGCCGGCCGGCAGCGACAACTCGTACGTCATAACGGCGGCGTTCGCGTCGTCCCAGGAGTACCAGCCATAATGGAATTTGTCGGTGTAGTTTGGCACCTTGTAATACTGAAGATTCTCATTGATCGCCGGGTGCATGACCGCGCCGGTCACGCCGTAGGCCCCGGTCTCCGTCGTATAGCCCCAGGAACCGTCGCCCTTTGCCTTGTCGGGCGCATCGCCGTTGAGCAAATCTGCCACAAGGGCGCTGACGCTGTTCCAGGCGCGCGAGCCGACGGCCTTTTTCCCGTCGGCGGCCTCGACCATCGAACCCGCGTCAATGAAATACTTGAGCCCGCGCGGTACTATCTCGATATCGGCGGATACGTTGGCGGTCACGCCGTCCGCGGTCGCCGTGCCCGTGACGGTAATCGTCTGATAGGCTTTTGCCTGCGCCGGCAGCGCCGCCAGCGTATTCCAAACGACCGCGGCCGTCTTATTGCCGTGGCCGTACGTAGATACCGTCACGGTCGCCGGCAGTTTCGCCCCTATGCCGCCCGGCGTCGCTTCGTGTACATAAAGCGCCGAATGGAGGTTTGTCAAGATGCCGGTAATCTCGTCGGGATCGGTCGGAACCGCGGTGCCCGGCTGATAGATCTGCACCCACGCCACGTCTGGGCCTTGGTTTTGTGTTCTGGCGTAGAACGTCAGCGTAAGCTCACAATCCGCGGCGAGCGTAATAGCGGTCGGGCTCGCGCCGTTGTTTAGAATCTGCTGTCTGGTGGAACTGCTGACCGACGCCTGCCCCAGCGACTGTGTGCGCGCGGCGCCGTCATTCCAAGTGGCTATCATCTCCGTTGTTCTCGGTCCGGACCACCACTCGTACAGACACGCCGCCACGACATATGTCCCGGCTTTCATCGCAATTCTGTAGCGGTAGTTGACGCCGGCGGTATTGGTATTTCCGTAAAGGCCGGTGTCAATCTTGGTTGATTCATAGGTACCTGTGCGCACGCCGAGTCCGGCGGACGGCGAACCCTCCTGATAACCCCAGGAGTTCGCGGCGTACGCCTTGTCGGAGACTGTGTTCACCAGAGCCGCTCCGACAAGACCTTTCACGGCGTCGTACAGATCGGAGCCGCTCGCCGCGGTGCCGGAGTTAATCCAGGCGACCGTGCCGGGTTTGATGACCTCGACCTTCACACCGGTGAACGTTTTGCCGCCGACCGTCACGGAAGCGTTTGTCACGGTGGCAAACGCCGCGCCGGTCACGTTGCCCCAGACGGCCGGCAGGGTGGCTTCTTTTCCCGTGGCCGTGACCACTTCGACAACCCTTGGCAGACCGGTGAGCGCCGTGCCGGTGGGCGTTCCGCTGGTGTTGTAGGCGGCGAACGCCGTTTTCTTGAGGCTGGCGATCTCAACGTTTCTCACGGTCACGTTGTACGTCCGTGTCGTCACACCGTCATCCGCCGTCACCGTGTACGCAGCGGCCGTACCGACGGTGAACGTCTGCGCGCCGGATGGCGCGTAGGAAGCGCCCGGGGACACAGTCACGGCTGGCGTAACACCTGCTAAGTCTGTGCCCGGAATGACGTATACCGTGATGTCGCCGCCCTCAATCACCCCATGGGCGGCGGAACCGTCCAGATCGGTCAGACTGAACGCGGTGATGTTGCATTCCGTCGATTTCGCAACCGTCACCGTCACGCTGTATTGTTTTGTGTGGCTGCCGTCGGCGGACGTCACGGAGTACGCCTTCGCGACCCCGGGGACAAACGTCACGGCGCCCGACGGGCCGTACGCCGCGCCCGCGGACACGAACACCACCGGCGTCACGTCGGCAAGGTCTGTGCCGTACGGCACGGTGACGGCGATGTCACTCCCGTCGACCACGCCGGCCGCTCCGGCCAGTGTGAAGCCGATGATGTCGCCGGCGGTGGCCGGCGAGAGCGTGATCGTGACCGTGTAGGTCTTCGTGCTCTGCGGCGTGACGACCGTCACGGCAACCGGGCCGCGCGAGAAGTCCAGCGCTCCCTCCGTTTGAAGCGTCGCGCCGAGGGATACCTCGATCTCCGGCGTGACGCTCGTGAGCGGACCGAAGTTGTCCGGCAGGCTGACGGCGATCGTACCGGCTTCGTTGTCGACGAGGCCTGGGTTGGTCCCGATTTTGAAGCTCGTGATAAACGGCTCAATCGACTCCGCGAGGGCTTTCAACTCATTGTACGCATTCAGCGCGGCGACCGTATCGTTCGTGGGCCCGCCGACGCCTGCCGCCGTCTGATACACCGGATGCGACACCGGAACACCCATCTCACGGGCAATCGGCAGATAGTCCTGAATGTTTTGGTAGAAGTTGCGCGCCGATGTCCAGAACGCATTGGCGTCGTCGACGGTGCTGTCTTCGCCGCCGTCGATGGGTTTCAGCGAGAAGTTGTAATTGTATGTCCTCACGCCGTTGATGTTAATCCTGTACTGACCCAGCGGGCGGGCGCCCCATGTATTGTCGCCGCCGGCGCCGGTGCTGGCCAGATTGACGCGCAGGTATGTCGCGTAGGTGGCGTCATTCGCGTGGAGGTCGAGCGTCTGATACGCGTGCCTTGAGGTACTGCCCCCGGTGGCGCTGGCGCGGCTCAGCTCCCAGGGCTGGAAATGCAGCGCGTTGAACTCGATAAGGCTCGTTGCGTTGTAGGCGTTCGTGCCGCTGAACGCGTTGTTGGCGGCGAATTTGCCCGCCTTGACCATCAGACCAAACCCCGCGTCGTTTGTCAGGGTGAGCCAGCGCGTGTCGTTTTTGGTCCCCATCTCCTGAGACCTCTGGTACATGACGAAGTTTTCGGCCACCGTGTTGCGGTAGATCCCCGCGTGGACGCCGAGCCGGCGGTCGACATAGGCGTCGTTCGGGCCGCGTCCGTACCACGTGAGGTTCTCAAACCCGGGGCTGAGGGTCATGATCGTCCCGATTTCGGGGACCTCGTTTGCGCTGGACGGAGCGCCGCTGAACGCGTACGTCTCGTTCACTTTGATCTCGCCGTCTGGGTAAACCGTATACGTGGTCGTCGCCGTCAGGTTTTTGGCCGACCAGGTATTCGGCACGGTGAGGATCACAAGGTTGCCCGCATCGGTCTGCTGCCTCGTGACGGTGCCGAGCGCAAACGCCGGATTGGCCCACGACCACATATTCGTTTCGACGTTGCTGGCGGCCCGCTCGTTGTCCAACACGCCGCGGTAGAAGTTCGGCACGGGACCGCTCGTGAGGATCTCGACGCCTTTGTACTTGTACGACGTGATGACGCCGTTTGTAAACGCAACCGAGAAATCCCGGCCGGTAATGACGGAGTTGGCGGCCGGGCCGGTCACCGTCAGGGTGTCGCCGCCGACCGGCAGGACCGCGGCGGCCGGACCGTTTGTGACGGTGAGCGCGAACTGCTCCCTGGCGATTTCAAAGCCTTTCTTCGCCCAAAGCGTGTCGTCTCTCAGTCGGTACCTGACGTTGAACAGGTATTCCGCGCCGGGCTTCGGGTTCGGGATGGCGCCGAAAACCGTCGTGATCTCCGCCGACGTGCTCTTCGCGGCGTTGATGTCCGACGGCGCCGGTCCCACATCGTGAGCGCCGGTCCCCGACAGGACGACGACGCCGTTTTCCGTCACATCCCACGCCATATCAAACTCATTGACGTTGGCAAACAGGTTTTTGTTTCTGATGTTGTAGGTGACGCTGGTGTCGTCGTTGCGCACGCGGGTGCCGCGGATCATCTGGTTGTAGTACTTCAGCTCGCCAATCGACTCTTTTGGGGTGCCGTCGGCAAACAGCACGCCGTCGCCGATGAACCAGCCGTCGTTTGAAGTGTCCTGCCAGTCGCCGCCGACCGCCAAGTATCCCACCTCAGGGAATTGGCCGCGTTTGTTGGGCTGCGGCGTCCATATCGACTGATCGATCCAGTCCCAGACGGCGCCGCCGATACATCTGTTGTTGTTTTCGAACACATCGATGTACTCGCGGTAGTTGCCGTTCGAGTTGCCCTCACCGTGCGAATATTCACACAGGTACTGCGGCCTGCTCCCGCCTCTGCTGTTCCAGGCGGAAGCGGTGTCGTACATGTAACTCAGCACGTCGCCCACGGCGGTGCTGCTCTGGCCGCTGGGTACGCTCTGATTCTCGAACTCACAGTGAATCGGCCGGCTCGTTTCGCGGGCCCTGATCCAATCTTTTCCATATGTGTTCATTCCGGTGCCGCCGCCGGACTCGTTGCCGAGCGACCAACCCCATATGCAGGCGTAGTTTTTGTCGCGCTCGTACATGTTCACCTGGCGGTCGCGGATGGCCTGGCCCCAGATGGCGGAGTTCGTACTGACCGTTATGTTGCGGTACTGATGTGTCTCCAGGTTTGCCTCGTCAAGTATGTAGATGCCGTATTCGTCCGCGATGTCATAGTACATCGTGCTGTGCGGGTAGTGCGACATGCGGATATGGTTGAAGTTGTTCTCCTTCATGATGCGAAGGTTCTGCCTGATCAGCGCTTCCGGCATGTAGCGGCCCGTATACGGGTTCAGCTCATGGGTATTCGTTCCGTGCAGCAAGATGCGCTGGCCGTTGATGAAAACACGCGGGCTTGTGCTGTTGTTTGTGAACGAAATGACGCGGAAACCGACGCGTATGCAGATATACTCGTCTCCGACGCGCAGCACCAGTTTGTACAGATTGGGGTGCTCGGCCGACCAGGGCTTCACGTCCAGGTTTGTGAAATTCAGCGTCCTTCTCGCGCCCTGCAGCGACAGGTTCCTGTAGCCCATGCCGATCTGCCAGCCGGTGTACGTCGTGCCCGTGCTTGTCTCAACCGTCTCGAACGCCCCGGCACTGCTGGAGAGCTCGTCCGAGACCGGATTGCCCTCCGCATCATACAGCCGCGCGTAGACCGTCGTGCCCTCGCGGCCCTCCGTATCGGCCGCGGCCCAGTCGCGCAGGAAGGCCGTCACCGACAGATCCCAACGGCCGTTGTAGCCGCCCGCCACCGTCGGGGCCGGCACGGCTTGGAAGTCGTACACGTCAACCTTACGCCTGGCAAGCAGGTATATGTCGCGGAATATGCCCGAGATACGGATCATGTCCTGGTCTTCCAGCCATGATCCGGTCGTCCAGCGGATGACCTGAACGACGATGATATTGTCGCCGTCAAAGTTCAGCGCGCCGGTGATGTCGAACTCCTTGTGCGTCATCGTGTCTTCGGAATACCCGATTGGAACGCCGTTTAGCCACACATAGAAGCCGTCCGCGCCGTCGAGGTTCAGCGTGACCGTGCGGCCGGCCCAGCCGGCGGGCACCGTGAAGTGACGCCTGTAGGTACCGACGCCGTTGTAGTTCTGCGGGGCGTTCTGGTTGTTGATGCCGTTGCTCATCGAGTTTGCATAGTTTGTCCCGTTGATTGTCTCGCTGTTGCCCCAGCCGTAGCCGTTGTTTTTGTACGTGATCTTGTCGTACTTCGTGATCTTCGTCGATGTCCCCAAGAGATAATCCGGGTTCCAGTTGATCTGCCAGTTGCTCGGAACCGCCATGTTGTCCCAGCCGCTGTCGTCGAAATCCGGTTCCAAGAAGCGGCTCTCCCGACCGATCTGCGGCGCTGTCTCGGGCCAGGGGCGCTGCGACGGGTTGATTGAGTAAAGGAATTTCCACGCGCCCTCGTCGGTGGCGCGCAAGTCGCTGAGCGTCATATAGTACGTGTTGCCGTCGCTCTCGGGATACATCGTGTACCCGTCGAGCGCGCTTTTCAGCGAATCATAGGTGTAGTAGTGGGCGCGGGCGTTCTCGCTGCCCTTCGCGAATGTGGTCGAGTTGCCGGTCCACTCGCCGCCGGTCAGCGTCACGGCCGCATTGGCCGTGACAGCCGGCAAAACAAACAGAGCGACCGCCATGACCGACATTGCCACGAAAAACTTTACCCTCATTCAATATCATACCTTTCAGCAAGAATATCGCACAAACTCTCTAACGTCCATGGCAATCGGGGATCGGTTCGGGGCGGAACCGTCTGCACAAACAGTTCCGCCGGCGATTGCTTGCCCTGCACACAAAGTAACCGCCCTGCTTCCGGACGCACCTCCTCGACCCGCACAAACCCGCTGGGCCGCAACTCTTTCGACGGTCCCCGCATGGCCTGCTACGCGCGATCTCACCAAGAGCGTGCCACAGATGCCGACACCCCTATTATATTACGCGAAATTTGTAGAATCAAGGGCTAAGATAGATGTTTTTTTTGTGTATTTCGACCGCGCAAGGTGTGATAAATTTTAAAAATCGGCAATTTTAACAGGGCATATACCTCGTTAAAATCCTCAAAAAGCGCCGTTTTCCCCCATAAAAACGGCGCTTTTTGTTTTTTGTCAACAGGGCGCCTCCGATCAAATACAGGCGCCGTCAAATCCTGTGATCTGACGGCGCCTGTTGGCACGCCCGGAGGAATTCGAATCCCCGACCTACCGCTTAGGAGGCGGTCGCTCTATCCTGCTGAGCTACGGGCGCTCATCGGCGTATCCGGCGGCATGTTTTAGCATTCCGGCCGTCTATCGTGGGAATCATGGGGACTCTGGCCCTTTGGGGCGGGTGAGCGTCACCGAGACGACCTCGGGGCGGTTGAAGAGACGGACCGGCCAACCGCCCACCCCGCCCAGACCGCGGCTCGTCACCATGGCCGTCGTACCCTCCCACGTGACGCCGGAGGTGTGTTGCGGAAACAGCACGCGCCCGGGACCGACGAGACCGTCCGTGAACGGGAGACGAATGACCCCGCCGTGGGCGTGCCCGGTGAACACCACGTCGACACGCTGGGCGACATAGTCTGAAAACCGGTCGTACCGGTGGCTGAGCATCACCAAAAAAGGATCTCCGCTTCGCCGCGCCAGCGCCGTCACCTCCGACACCGTCAACTGTGTGCGCGGGCCGTTCGGGTCCATGAGGCCGACCAAACAGATCTGCTCGCCGCCCCGCGAGAGAAAGAGATAGTCGTTGTCCAGATAAACGATGCCGGTCTCCCGCAGCACCGGACGCAATTGATCCACAATGCGGCCAGCCCACTCGTGGTTGCCGGTCACATAATAGACCGGGGCGATCGCCACGAGGTCCCGGCAGAGCGCCTCCATGAGCGGCAGCTCCTTGGGGCGCTGGATAAAGTCCCCCGTCAGCACAATGATATCCGGCGTCTGGCGCCGCGTCATCTCTACGAGATCCCGGTTCTCGGGCCCGAATTCGGCGGCGTGCCAGTCGGAAAGATGAACAATCCGAAACCCGTCGAAAGCCGCGGGCAACCGCGCGTGCGCCAGCGTGTACGCGCCGAGCTCCAGTACGGTGTTGCTGACAACCAGATCCGCGGCCAAAAAAACCGCGACGCAGAGCAGCAGGACCGGCGTCCGGCGCACGCGCCCTCGGCGGCGGGGCGGCGGCACAGGGGCTTTGTTCATGGGGCACTCCCCGCCCGGGGCTCGGCGTCCGGTACGCCGCCCACCCCCGGACATCTCCTCACTTTTTGTTCCGGATGAAAATTAATTTTCCATTATTTTCCAGCACATTGTCTCGAAAATCCATTTCGATGCTGTCGATGGCGTCGATGAGGAGGGTCAGCTTTTTATAGCCGTAGTTGCGCGCGTCGAAGTCCGGCTGCTTTTTGCTGATCAGGTTGCCCACCCCGCCGAGATAGGCCCAGCCATCGTCGCCGGCCACGTCGTCGATGGCGGTGGTGATGAGGTCGACGATCTCCTCTGGGATCTGGTTGGCCGGGGGCGCCTTGGCGGCCGCCTTGGGGGTCTTCGCGGGTTTCGGCTGGCTCTCCGGTTCAGTCGGGGGCAGCGCCTCTTTGGTCTTGGTTTTTCTCTTCTCGCCCCCGATGATCTCGATATACAGGAATTTGTCACAGGCCACGATGAAGGGATTGGGTGTCTTCTTCTCTCCAAACCCAAACACCTTCATGCCAGCCTCTCGCAGACGGGTGGCCAGCCGGGTGAAGTCGGAGTCGGAGGAGACGATGCAAAACCCGTCTACCCGCCCGGAGTACAAGATATCCATGGCGTCGATGATCATCGCGGAGTCCGTGGCGTTCTTCCCCGTCGTATACCCGTACTGCTGAATGGGTGTAATGGCGGTTTCAAGCAGGGGCTTCTTCCACCCCGCCAGATTGGGAGACGTCCAGTCGCCGTAAATGCGCTTGACGGTCGGCGTACCGTATACGGCAATCTCCTCCATAATCTCCTTGAGTTGGCGGCGCGGCGCGTTGTCGGCGTCGATCAGCACCGCCAGCCTCAATTCATCTTGCCTTTGCATATCCATGGCCATTCCTTTCACACTGCGCGCGTCCGCGGCGCATCGCTTCTCTCTTCTATTGTACACCACCTTGTCAACAGGAGGTGCTGGGAAAAAGAGGCACTGGGAAAAATCTGCGTCCGGCGCGGGATTTTCTCACGGGCCCATCTTGACCCGCCTCCCCATCGGGGGTACAATAAGAAAGATCATGGACCGGGGGCCAAACAACAGACGGAGGTTATGGCGGCATGGCGGTAAAATTCATCTTTGTAACAGGCGGCGTGGTATCCGGCCTGGGAAAAGGCATCACGGCGGCGTCGCTGGGGCGGCTTCTCAAAGCCAGGGGGCTGCGCGTGACACTGCAGAAATTCGATCCCTATCTCAATGTGGACCCGGGTACGATGAGCCCCTATCAGCACGGCGAGGTTTTTGTCACCGACGACGGCGCCGAGACCGACCTGGACGTGGGCCACTACGAGCGCTTTATCGACGAGAGCCTCAGCGTGAACTCCAACGTCACGGCCGGCAAGGTCTACTGGTCCGTACTCTCGCGCGAGCGCTCGGGCGACTTTTTGGGGGGCACCGTACAGGTGATCCCACACATCACAAACGAGATCAAAGACCGCATCTACCGCGTGGCGCGGGACGGCACGGACGTGGTGATCACCGAGATCGGCGGTACGGTGGGTGACATCGAATCCCAACCCTTTCTGGAGGCCATCCGTCAGGTGTCGGTGGACGTGGGCAAAGAGAACGTGCTCTATGTCCATGTGTCGCTCATTGTCCACCTACCCGGCTCCCACGAGGCAAAATCCAAACCCACTCAGCACTCCGTAAAGGAACTGCTGAGCCTCGGCATCCAACCCGACATCATCGTCTGCCGCACGGAGCACCCGCTGAGTCGCGACATCCGCAGCAAGATCGCGCTGTTTTGCAACGTGCCGTCCGAATGCGTGATCGAAAATCGAAACGCCGACTCGCTCTACCAAGTCCCGCTGATGCTGAAGGACGAGGGCTTCGACGCGGTGGCCTGCCGCCGGCTGGGCCTGCCGCCGGTTACTCCCGATCTCACACAGTGGCAGGAGACCGTAAACCGGCTCTCCTGCTGCCAGCGCACGGTGACGATCGGCCTCATCGGCAAATACGTGGCGCTACGCGACGCCTACCTCAGCGTGGCCGAAGCGCTGGGGCACGCCGGCATTGAAAACGGCGTATGCGTGGACATTCGCTGGATAGGCTCGGAGGAAATCACGGCGCAAAACGCCGACGACCGGCTCGCCGGGCTGGACGGCATTCTCGTCCCCGGCGGTTTCGGCGACCGTGGTATCGACGGTAAGATCCTCGCCGCGGGTCATGCCCGCACTCGGGGCATCCCCTACTTCGGCATCTGCCTTGGCATGCAGATGGCGGTCGTCGAGTTCGCCCGCTCTGTCTGCGGCCTGCCCCGGGCGCACTCGACGGAGCTCGACCCGGAGACGCCGCACCCGGTCATCTATCTCATGCCGGAACAGCAGCACATCGTCAAAAAGGGCGGTACCATGCGCCTCGGACTGTACACCTGCCGGTTGGAACCCGGTACGCGCGTCAGCGAATGTTACGGGAACATCGAGGCGGTGGACGAACGCCACCGCCATCGTTACGAATTTAACAACGAATACCGCGACGTCGTGGAACAGCACGGGATGAAACTCTCCGGACTCTCTCCCGACCGTTTCCTCGTCGAGACCATCGAGCTGCTGGACCACCCGTGGTTCGTAGGCGTGCAGTTCCACCCGGAGTTCCGCTCCCGCCCCGGCCGGCCCCATCCTCTGTTTTTCCGTTTCATCGAGGCGGCCAAAAAGCGTTCCCTGGGCAACCGGCACTGAGTACCGACCGCCCGGCCCGAGACACGGACCGGTCTATCCTCTCATCGCCTCATCGATCTCGCGTCGGTTCGGCCCGTTCAGTCCCGTTCCACGTCCGATACGACAAATTCCTGGACCCTCTGGCGAAACGCCAGGCCCTCTTCCTCGGTACCGTGGACCTCGACGAGGATGGGCTTTGCCAGCTCGACGCTGAACAAACCCATGATGGATTTCGCGTCAATGATGTACCGTCCGGATAAGATATCGATGTCAACGGGCTGATCGCACGCCGCCGTGACAAAGGTCTTCACATCGTTGATGGAGGACAGCAGTACATGAAAATAATACTTCAAAACATTCACTCCTTTTTCGTTTTTTTCGTCGCGTCTGCTCGCGCCGCACCTGCCTCGCGCCCGCCAGACGGGACACGCTTTTTATTATACGCACATCACACACAAAAGGCAATGCGTTTTTTGACGGCGCGCCCAAAAAACACCGGGTGTACGCCGGCATGCGCTCGGTCCGTGCGATGAAAGTGGCGCTCTACACCCTCGGCTGCAAAGTGAACCAGTGGGAAACCGGCGCGCTGGCGCAGCTTCTGCGCGCGCGGGGGCACGGCGTCGTCCCCTGGGAGGCGCCGGCCGACGCCTATGTGATCAACACCTGTACGGTCACCGCCGTCAGCGACCAAAAGTCGCGCCGCATGATCAGACGGACACGCCGGGAACACCCCGGCGCGTTGCTCTGTGTATGCGGCTGCCTGCCGCAGTCCGACCCCGAGGCCACCCTGGCCATCGCCGACATCGACCTGCTGACCGGCGCCGGCGACCGCGCCGGTTTTGTGGACCGGCTCGAGGCGCTCCACATCCATCGGATACAGACGGTCGCGGTGGACAACGCCGCCCGGCGCACCCAGTACGAGCAGCTGCCCGGCGGCGTGGGCGGGCGCACGCGAGCCCTGCTCAAGGTGCAGGACGGCTGCGACAACCGCTGCACCTACTGCGTCATCCCTTCGGTGCGCGGCCCGGCGCGCTCTCTGCCGCTCGAAGCCGCCGCCGCGGAAGCCGCCCGACTGGCCGGCGAGGGTTACCGCGAACTCGTGATCACCGGCATCGAGATCTCCTCCTACGGCCGTGACCTGCCGGCCGGCGCCGGACTCGCGCCGCTCACCGAGGCGATCTGCCGCGCGGCTCCCGCCCTGCGGGTACGCCTCGGCTCCCTGGAGCCCCGCACTCTGGATGCGGAGACGGCGGCGCGGCTCGCCGCACTGCCCAACCTGTGCCCCCACTTCCATGTGGCGCTGCAGAGCGGCTGCGACGAGACTCTGCGGCGCATGGGCCGCCGCTATGACACGGCACACTACACCGGCGCGCTCGCACGGCTGCGGGCGGCCCTGCCCGGCTGCGCCGTCACGACGGACCTCATCGTGGGTTTTCCGGGGGAGACGGAGGCGGAGTTTGCCGGCACGCTCTCGTTCGTCGAGGCGCGCGCCTTCTCGGGAATGCATATTTTCCCCTATTCGCGCCGCCCCGGCACGCCGGCGGCCGACATGCCGGGGCAGGTACCCCGGGCGGAGAAACGGCGCCGGGCGGCCGTGGCCGGCCGGCTGGCCGCACGGATGGGCGACGCCTACCGGGCCGGCTGTGTGGGACGCACGGTCCAAGTTCTCTTCGAGACGGAGATGGACGGCGTCTGCACCGGGCACGCGGAAAACTACCAGCCCGTCCGCTGCGCCGCCGCGGGCCTGCGCGGGCAGCTGCGCCCCGCTCTCGTCACATCCGTCTCGGACGGCGCGCTGGTGGGGCAATTGATTTGATTTTGTCGTGGGAGGGTCGTCATGAACGTGTATCGGTGCTATGTGGAGAAAAAACCGGGCTTCGACGGGGAGGCCCGGGCACTTTTGGCTGACTACCGGGGATTTTTACAGCTTCGTACGCTGTGCGGCGTGCGGCAGTTTCACCGGTACGACATCGAAGGGATTGACGAGGCCACCTACGCGGCGGCGCGGTCGGTCGTGTTGTCCGAACCTGTGTGCGACAACCTCTACGAGGAGACGCTGCCGCCGCTGTCGGACACCGTACGGCTGCTGGCTTACGAGTCTCTGCCCGGGCAGTATGACCAGCGGGCCGACTCCTGCGCCCAGTGCATCCAGATGATCACGGGCGGTGAAAGGCCCCTGGTGCGCACAGCCCGCGTGCTGGCGCTGGATGGCATCTCGCAGGAGGAGCTGGCCGTCCTCGCCGCCTATGTGATCAACCCTGTCGAGTGCGGCGAGGCCCCGCCGGAAAAGCCCGCGACCTTGCGCCGGGTCCTCGACCCGCCCGCACCGGTGGCGATCCTCGACGGTTTCACCGCGTTGGGCGAAACAGGTCTTTCCTCGCTGCACGCCGCCCACGGACTTGCGATGGACATGGCGGACCTGTTATATCTTCAGGCGTATTTTCGCGCCGAGGAGCGCGACCCTACGGTGACCGAGCTCAAGGTGGTGGACACCTACTGGTCGGACCACTGCCGCCACACGACCTTTCACACGCACCTGAGCCGGATTGCCATCGGCGACGCCCGCGTGCGGCAGGCCTATGACGCCTACCTGGCGGCGCGGCGGGACCTCTACGGCGCCGAGGCCAAAAATCGTCCGGTGACCCTGATGGACATCGCCACCTGCGGCACGAAGTGGCTGAAAAAGCAGGGCCGCCTGCCCTGCCTGGACGATTCGGCCGAGGTGAACGCCTGCACGGTGCGCGTGCGGGCCGACGTGGACGGGCGCGAGGAGGACTGGCTCCTGCTGTTTAAAAACGAGACCCACAACCACCCCACGGAGATCGAACCTTTCGGCGGCGCCGCCACCTGCATCGGCGGCGCGATTCGCGACCCGCTCTCGGGGCGGGCCTATGTGTATCAGGCCATGCGCGTGACCGGCAGCGGCGACCCGCGCGCGCCGGTGTCCGAGACTTTGCCCGGTAAGCTGCCGCAGCGCAAGCTGACCGCCACGGCGGCGGCCGGCCACTCGTCTTACGGCAATCAGATCGGCGTCGCCACGGGCCTTGTGCGGGAGATCTACCACCCCGGCTATCTCGCCAAACGCATGGAATTGGGCGCGGTGGTGGCGGCGGCGCCCGCCGGGGCTGTCGTCCGGGAGACGCCCGCGCCGGGCGACCTCGTGATCCTGCTCGGGGGCCGCACCGGCCGGGACGGGATCGGGGGGGCCACGGGTTCCTCCAAGAGTCACAACACTCAGTCCGTCTCGGACTGTGCCGCCGAGGTACAAAAGGGCAATGCCCCGGAGGAGCGCAAGCTGCAGCGGCTGTTCAAAAATCCCGAGGTTATCCGCCTCATCCGCCGCTGCAACGACTTCGGCGCGGGCGGCGTCGCCGTGGCCGTCGGCGAATTGGCCGATGGGCTCCTCATTCGGCTGGACCGGGTCCCCAAGAAGTACGAGGGCCTGACCGGCACGGAACTCGCGATCTCGGAGTCACAGGAGCGCATGGCGGTCGTCGTGTCGCCCGGCGACGCCGCGCGGTTTGTCGAGGCGGCCGAAACAGAGAACTTGGAAGCCACCGTGATCGCCGAGGTGACGAAAGCGCCCCGGCTCGTGATGGAACACGAGGGCCGCGTGATTGTGGACCTCGCGCGTGTTTTTCTAGACACAAACGGCGCGGCGCGGCGGGCCAAAGTGCATGTCGCCCCCGTGCCGTCGAACCAGCCCAACCCCGCGCCGGACGCCGGCGAATTGGCGGAACGTCTGCTGCTGCTTGCCTCCGACCTCAACTTTTGCTCCCAGAAGGGCCTGGTGGAACGATTCGACAACACCGTGGGCGCGGGTTCCGTGCTCATGCCCCACGGCGGCCAATGCCGACTCACCCCCACACAGGTCATGGCGGCGCTGCTGCCGGTGCCGGTCGGGCACACCACTGGCACGGCCAGCGTGATGAGCCACGCATTTGACCCATACCTCGCGGAGAGCGACCCGTTTGACGCCGCGCGGCGGTCGGTGATCGAATCGGCGGCCAAACTGGTGGCCGCCGGGTGCTCCCATCGGGATGCCTATCTCACGTTGCAGGAATATTTCCCGCGGCTGCGTGAAGACGCGGATCGGTGGGGCCTGCCCTTCGCCGCGCTGCTGGGCGCCTTTGAGGCCCAGTGCGCACTGGGCATCGCCGCCATCGGGGGCAAGGACTCGATGTCCGGATCGTTTTTGGACCTGGACGTGCCGCCCACGCTGGTTTCGTTCGCCGTCGCGCCGGGCCGGGCCGCGGATCTCATCTCCCCCGAATGGAAGGACGCCGGGCATCCTGTGAGCCTGCTGTGCGCGCCGGCCGGCATTGGCAGCCCGGATTATCGGGGCCTTTCCGCTCTCTGGGACCGCTTCCACGCCCTGTGCGCCGAGGGGCGGATCTTGTCCGCCTGGGCGCTTGAGACCGGCGGCGCGGCCGGCGCGCTGTGCATGATGAGCCTCGGCAACGGCATCGGCTTTGAGGCCGCGCCGGAAGCCAAGGGATACGATTGGTTCGCCCGGCACTCCGGCGCGCTCGTCGTCGAAAGCGAAGCGCCCCTCGAGGGCGCACGGCTGCTCGGCCACACAACGGACACGGGCAAGCTCGTCGTCGGCGACACCATCCTGCCGCTCTCCGCGCTGCGCGCGGCCTGGGAGGCACCGCTGGAACACGTCTTCCCCACCCGTGTGTCGGACGGCGCCGGTCCGGCGCCTGAGCCCGCCGCCGTCACATACGGCGCGCGTGCGGCGCTGCGGCCCCGCACTAGGCTGGGGCGTCCACGCGCCGTCGTTCCCGTCTTCCCTGGCACCAACTGCAAGTACGACACCGCCCGTGCGCTGGCGGAGGCGGGGGCGGAGCCGGAATTGCTCGTGGTGCGTAACCTGACGCCGGCGGCGCTGGCCGACTCGGAGCAGGCCATGGATCATGCGCTGCGCCGGGCGCAGATGTTGGTGCTTCCGGGCGGATTCTCCGCCGGCGACGAACCGGACGGTTCGGGCAAATTCATCGCCGCCTTCTTCCGCAGCCTGCGCCTGTCCGACGCGGTCCGCACGCTGCTCTATCAAAACGACGGGCTCATCCTCGGCATCTGTAACGGGTTCCAAGCCCTCATCAAACTCGGCCTCGTCCCCTTCGGGGACATCCGCCCGCCCGAGGAGGCCGACTGCACATTGACGTTCAACACCATCGGCCGCTACCAGTCTCGCTATGTGGAGACGCGCATGGCCTCCGTGCTGTCGCCGTGGCTGCGGCGCTGCGAACCGGGCGCCGTACACACCATCGCCGTGGCCCACGGAGAGGGGCGTTTTGTCGCCTCGCCGGAGGCGCTGGAGCGTCTTGTGTACAGCGGGCAGGTGGCGTTTCAGTACTGTGACCCGGACGGGCATGTCTCGATGGACATCGCCCACAACCCCAACGGCTCCCTGCTGGCCATTGAGGGGATCACAAGCCCCGACGGCCGGGTTCTCGGCAAGATGGGCCACACGGAGCGGGCCGGCCGATACCTGGCCAAAAATATCCCCGGCGAGAAGGCGCAGCCCCTCTTTGCCGGCGGCGTGGACTATTTCCGCCTATGAGGGAATATTGGTAAATTTTTACAAAAAATGTCTCCCTATGCGGCCGTAAACAATAGTAACTCATTATGGACAATGTGATACAAATATGCTATAATAGTTTTAGATACTCATCATTTATCGCCCTTATTTACAATTTTCATCAAGAAAAGAGGTTTCTCGCATGCGAAAGATCAAAGTGGTGCAGTACGGGTGCGGCAAGATGGCCAAGTACACCCTCCGCTACCTTCATGAAGTCGGTGCGGAGATCGTGGGGGCAATCGACGTGAATCCGGACATCGTGGGTATGGACGTGGGTGACTACGCGGAACTGGGTTTCAAACTGGGCGTCCCGATCCGCAGTGACGCCGACGCGGTGCTCAGTGAGTGCGACGCCGATGTGGCCGTGCTCACCCTGTTCAGCTTCATGTCTGACGTCTACCCGCACT
The DNA here is from genome assembly GCA_031265355.1 of Oscillospiraceae bacterium. Classification (NCBI taxonomy): domain Bacteria; kingdom Bacillati; phylum Bacillota; class Clostridia; order Eubacteriales; family Oscillospiraceae; species Oscillospiraceae bacterium. The sequence goes on from JAISCT010000047.1 coordinate 143,680, forward strand.
TTGAACGCTGCGCGAAGCGCGGCATCGACGTGGTGACGACCTGTGAAGAAGCCATCTACCCCTGGACGACGTCGTCGGCCATCACCAATAAGTTGGACAAGCTGGCCAAGGAGACCGGCTGCACGATCGTCGGCTCCGGCATGCAGGACATCTTCTGGGTCAACCTGGTCGCGTTGGTGGCGGCCGGCACGCACCGAATCGACAAGATCGAGGGCGCGGTCAGCTACAATGTGGAGGACTACGGTCTGGCGCTGGCCCAGGCCCACGGCGTGGGCCTCACACCCGAGCAGTTTGAGAAGGACATCGCCCACCCCGAGACGCTGGAGCCCTCTTACGTGTGGAATTCCAACGAGTCCCTCTGCGCCAAGATGGGTTGGACGATCAAATCCCAGACGCAGAGATGCGTACCCTATTTCTACGACAAGGATCTGCGCTCCGAGACCTTGGGCAGCGTGATCCCGAAGGGCCACTGCATCGGCATGAGTGCCGTCGTCACCACGGAGACCTTCCAGGGACCGGTGATCGAGACCCAATGCATCGGCAAAGTGTATGGTCCCGACGACGGGGACATGTGCGACTGGAAGATCCTCGGCGAGCCGGACACCGTCTTCTACGTCCAAAAGCCCGCCACGGTGGAGCACACCTGCGCGACCATCGTGAACCGCATTCCCTCCGTCATCAATGCGCCCGCCGGTTATGTCACGGTGGATGAACTGGCGGAGATCGCCTACGCCGCCTATCCGCTGCATTTCTATGTCGAATGACCCGCCGGCCGGTTTGGCTGACAAAGGGCCGGTTCCGTTTCGCTTGGGCGAAACGGAACCGGCCCTTTTCGCGGGACCGTGGGCACTGCGTTGCTCCTCAGTCTGCTTCTTGTCCGCAAAGGTCCCGAAGACATGCAACCCTCGGAGGCCACCATGAACATCGAACAAAAACCTCATGGCCACGCATAGAATTTGTCGATTTTTTGTGAAATGTGCCGAAAATGCAATAAGTGTAGATTTATCTCTTGACGTTGGTAAATTTTTCATAATATAGTGGAGAAGCTCAAGGCCTCTGATAAGCCCAAATCAAGTTTGATGGGAAATGATTGTGTTTTCAGTGCAGCCGGTAACGCCCCCGAATCTCATACGGCGGCACGCTGTCTCGCTGACATGTAGCGTTGATTCTGGTGAGTCCCTTCGCCCTTCTTCCGCCTGTCCAGCATGTTCATCTCCTCCCGGTACTGATTCACGATCCCTGCGAAACGCCCGGCGGCCGAATGGAATACATCCACCAGCACCGGGTCAAAATGTACGCCGCGCCCCTCCTCCATGATGCGCTCGGCCTCATTTGCGGTGAACGCTTTCTTGTAAGGGCGAGCTGAAATCAGCGCGTCATACACGTCGGCGACGGCCATGAGCCGACCTTCCAGCGGGATACTCTTGCCGCTCAAGCCTCGGGGGTAGCCGGAGCCGTCCCATTTCTCATGATGCGTGCTGGCGATGATCTTCGCGTGATGCAAGAACTCATGCTGCGACGTGGTTGCCTCGATCCGTTCTATGGCGTTCACTCCAATCTGGACGTGCGTCTTCATGATTTCAAATTCCTCATCCGTCAATTTGCCCGGTTTGTTTAGAATCACGTCGCTGATGGCAATTTTCCCCACATCGTGCAATTGCGCCGAGCTAAAAACGAAATCCAAATCCCATCTGGAAATCTCGTCGATATAGATATTTTCTTTGATCAGCCGCTCAATGAGAAATTGCAGATATTTCTGAGTGCGGTACACATGACCGCCCGTGATGCCGTCACGGAACTCCACCAGCTCCGCCACAATGTTCAGCACCGCGTTTTGCAAACCGGTCACCTGACGGGTTTTTTGCAATACCGTCTCCTGAAGGCTGTCGTTGCTGCGCTTTAACGCCCTCTTCTGCGCCGCGATCAGCAGATGCGTCTCAATACGTTTGAGTAAGAGCGGCGTCGAAAACGGCTTGGACACATAGTCCACCGCGCCCAGATTGAGCCCTAACAATTCGCTGCCCTCGTCATTCTTTGTCGTGAGAAAGATCACCGGTATGTCGATGAAGGCGTCCGTCCTTTTTAACCGTTTGATCGTCTCATATCCGTCCATCACCGGCATCTCAATGTCCAAAAGAATCAGATCTGGGACAAATCGTCCCAGGCACTCGAACAGCTTCTCCGCCGAAGGCACCGAATACACCTCATAAAACATCTTCAGCATGTTCTTCCCCATAAACAGATTTGCCATATTATCGTCCACCAGAATGATCGTGTCGCGCCTGTTTCTCATTCGAAGCCCTCCTTGCTTATAAAAAACGGTAATGATCTCGTCGATCCCAATCCGTATCGCAATCCTCACAGCATGTCCTCAGCTTATCCGGCATGGCCGCCTGCCGGCGTATTTGAATGGAAAGTCTCCTGTCACTATCATGCCATCTTGCGCAATCACGCGATATATCCGAATTCAAATAAATCAGAATCACAAAATTCGCCATCGAACTCGTTTCGCGAATCACGTTTTCACTCCCGAATCCTGTTTTTTTAAATCGCAAAATACACCCCAATCTACAAAGAAGTGTGATCAACGCCCATGAATACTCACATATATCACAGTGGATTGCCCATCGCCCCGGAGAACCGTGCATATTTGGAACGGCCCCGGGTCCATACGCTGCTGGAGGACGCCGTGCAAAGCCCCCTCGTCGCCGTTTCCGCCGGCGCGGGATACGGCAAGACCCAGGCGGTCTATTCCTTTCTTCAGCGATATGGCGCCGTCACCACATGGATACAATTGTCCGAACGCGACAATCTGAGCGCGCGGTTTTGGGAGAACTTCGCGCGGACCATCATGCTGTACGACAAGCGTTTCGCGGAGCGTCTTCTGGACGTGGGTTTCCCCGATACGGAAGATCAGTTCATGAATTATCTGTCGATTCCGGAGGATGAAATTCCGTTCAACGAAAAAAATGTGATTGTGTTTGATGATTTCCATTTATTGGAAAATAAATCCGTTCTACGCTTCATCAGCCGTTCCGTCCAGACTCCCTTCCCCAATTTGACGACGATTGTGATTTCACGGGCGGAGCCCGACATCAATATCGTCGGCATGCTGTCAAGAGGGCTTGCGGTCGGCGTCAGCGAGGACGATCTGCGCTTTACCGAAGAAGAAACGGCACGGTATTTCCAATTGCTCGGCGTCCCCCTGACCGCCCAGAGCCTCGCCAATATTTATCACGATACCTCCGGATGGGCCTTTGCCATCAGTCTGGTGGGCCTGTCTCTGAAAAAAGCGCCGTCCCAGGAGCGGGAGGCCCGCGCCGCGATGAAGCTGAATATCTTTAACATGATCGAGGACGAGTTTTTTCTCGTCGTCTCGGAAAGGCTGAGGCGTTTTCTGATCCGCCTGTCGCTGATCGACCATCTCTCTACAGATTTGGTTCCCATTTTGGCCGAAGACCAGAGCCTGGTAGACGAAATAAAAAAAATCAGCGCCTTTATCCGCTACGATATTTATACGCAAGCGTACCTGATCCATCAGTTGTTTCTTGACTATTTGCGACAAAAACAGCATACCCTCACGGAAAAGGAAAAGCGCGATACGTATCTGAAAGCGGCGCGCTGGTGCGACGCGAACGATTACAAGATGGACGCGATCTCTTACTATGACAAGGCCGGAAAATACGAGCCAATCATTGACATCGTATACCAATTCCCGCTGCAGATTCCGACGGACCCGGCCAGATTCATACTCGGCGTCTATGACGGCGGTCCCAAGCGGCTGCTGGAAAGCAACGCCCGTTACCACCTTCAGCATACGCGCCTTTTACTGAGTCTGGGCCGCTACGCGGACGCTGTCGCAGAGATCGACCGCCGCATCAGCAAGTATTCCGCCTTGCCCGCTTCCGATTTCAAACACCAAGTGCTTTGCGGCGCCTATGAGGCCCTAGGTTTTGCCCATTATCTGGATTCGCCCCGCACCGGCCGCTATGACTTCGATCTGGCGCTGGCAAAAGCGGACGAATACTACCGGCTCAGCCCTTACCCCGAATTCGGAGCCGTCACCAGCATGAGTGTAGACGCCTGGGCTTCCAAGGTAGGCACGGCGCAAAGCGGCGCGATGGAAGAATACATAACCGTGCTGGAGCGCGCGATTCCCCATGTGGAAAATCTACTGAACGGATGTATGTCCGGGTTGGACGATCTGGCCAAAGGCGAACTGGAGTTTTACAAGGGCCGTCTCGAATTGGCCGAGAAATTCATCGGGCAGGCGCTGCATAAATCAGAAGCGCGTAAACAGTACGAAGTGCGCAACCGGGCGCTGTTTTATCTCCTGCGCATCGGCATGGCACAGGGAGATTATGAAAAAACCCGGAGAATATTCAAACAGCTGGAGGCGCAGCTGGAATTCGCCGAATATTCGCCCCGTTTTATCACCTTTGAAATCGTGTCCAGCTGGTATTACACGGCAATCAGTCAGTCTCAAAACGTAACCGCCTGGATCAAAAGCAATTTTGCCCAAGGCGCGCTTGGTTCTTTCAACGCGATCTTCGGCAACGTGGTCCGGGCAAAATATTATTATACCGACCGCCGTTATGACGAGCTGCTGGCCTTTATTCAGGGCGAACAGAGCCTGAGCGCCGTATTGTTCGGCAAATTGGAGATGAAGGTTCTGGAAGCCGTCTGCCGCTACCAAACCAAACAAAGAGACGCGGCGCTGACCGCGCTGGGAGAGGCTTATGACCTGGCGCTGTCCAACGAGCTGATCATGCCCTTTATCGAGCTGGGCAAGGATATGCGTACGCTGACCGCCTCGGCCATGCGCGACAAAGACTGCTCGATCCCCAGACAGTGGCTGGAAACGGTCGGCCGGAAGGCGGCGACCTACGCCAAGCATCTGGCGATTGTGGCTTCGGACTACAAAATAGCGAACAATATCAGCGACGACGTGCATCTGTCCTCTGTGGAGCTGGAGATTCTAAACGAGCTGTACCAGGGGGGATCCCGGTCACAGATCGCCGCGGACCGGCACTTGACGGTAGGTACGGTGAAGATGATACAAAATTCCATTTACATGAAGCTGGACGCGGATAATCCGGCGGATCTGATCCGCGCCGCGCTGAGTCGGAATTTGATAAGGGATACGCTATGAAACCTCATATATTTCGCAGTGACGCGGCCATCCATCCCGAGAACCGCGCCTATCTGGAACGACCGCGCATCAACAAGCTGCTGGAAAACGCCGTGAAAAGCCCCTATGTTACGGTTACCGCCGGCGCGGGCTATGGAAAGACCCAAGCGGTCTACGCCTTTCTCCAACATTACGGCGCGCCCACAGCGTGGATGCAGCTCTCCCAACGCGACAATCTGGCTACGCGGTTTTGGGAAAATTTTGCGCGCACCATAGCGCTTTATAACAGGCATGTAGCGGAGCGTATGCGGGAATTGGGCTTCCCGGAGACGGACGATCAGTTCGCCAGGGTGCTTTCCATCCCCGAGGACGAACTGGCGCTCAACGAAAAATATGTGCTGGTGTTTGACGATTTCCACTTCATAGAAGACGAGGCGGTGCTGCGATTCATCAAACGCGCCATCCAGGCGCCTTTTCCAAACATCACGATGATGCTGATTTCACGGGTGAATCCGGATATCAGCACCGTCAGTTTGCTGTCGAAGGGACTTCTGGTCAATATCAATGAGAATGAGCTGCGTTTCACCGAGGAGGAGACGGCCCAGTATTTTCAATTGCTGGGCCGTCAGCTGTCTTCACAGAGCGTTTCCAATATCCACAGCGACACATTGGGATGGGCTTTTGCCATAAACCTGGTGGGACTGTCTCTGAAAAAAGCCCCCGCCCACGAACGAAACGCTCGCATCGCCATGAAGCTGAATATATTTAAAATGATCGAGGACGAAATATTTTTCGAGATCTCGGAAAGACTGCGGCGGTTTCTCGCCCGGTTATCGCTGATCGACCATCTCTCCGCGGATTTGGTTTCAATTCTGGCCATGGATGAAACCTTGGTGGACGAAATGAAAAAGGTCAGCTCGTTTATCCGCTATGATATCTATTCGAGCGCATATTTGATCCACCACTTGTTTCTTGATTATCTGAGACAAAAGCAAAACATCCTGACCGAGGAGGAAAAGCGCGACACTTACCTGAAAGCGGCGGGCTGGTGCAACGAAAACAATTACCAGACGGACGCCATCTCTTATTATGATAAGGCGGGCGAATACGCGGCGATCGTCAGGATCGCGCACCATTTTCCGTTGCAGATCCCCTTTGAGCAGGCTAAATTTGTCCTCAGCGTATACGACAGCGCGCCGGCGGAACGATTGGAACGGATTGCTCATTACCATTCCCAGCGCTCCCGTCTTCTCATGAGTATGGCCCGTTATGATGAGGCCGCCGCGGAAATAAACGAACGCATCCGTAAGTTCTCCGCCTTGCCGGCCTCCGCTTTCAACAACCAAGTTCTTTGTGGGGCGTATAAAGAGTTGGGGATCATAGATTACCTGATGAGTCCTTATACCGATCGCTATGATTTTGACCTTATGCTGAAGAAAGCCTATGATTGTTACATGCTCAGTCCATATGACGTAAACGCCGCCCTAACCAGCGTCAGCATGAACGCTTGGGCGTCTAAGGTGAGCGGCACAAGGCGGGGCGCGATGGAAGAGTACATAGCCGCCTTGACCCGGGCCATTCCTTACGCGGCGACTGTTTTGAACGGCTACATGTGTGGATTGGATGATTTGGCCAAAGGTGAGCTTCTGTTTTATAAAGGCAGCTTGAAGGCCGCCGAGGTCTCCATCACGCAGGCGCTGCGCAAGGCGGAAGCGCGGGATCAATATGAAATCAGGAACCGGTCGCTGTTTTATCTCATACGCGTCGGGGTCGCTCAAGGCAAATTTGAAAAAATGCAAGAATTGTTTGGCGCTCTGGAAAAACAACTGGAAATCAGCGAGTATGTCCTCCGCTTCACATCCTATGACATCGTGTCCAGTTGGTACTATGCTATGATTGGCAAGCCGCGGCTTGCGGCGACTTGGCTCAAAGAAAATTTTACCTGTGACTCCATCGGCGCCCTGATCGCGGGATTTGGGAATTTTGTCAAAACGAAATTTTACTATGCCGACAAGCGGTATCATGAACTGCTGTCCTTCATTGAGGACGGGCAAGGCACGGATTCGGTGCTGTTTGGAAAACTGGAAATGAAGGCGTTGGAGGCCGTTTGCCACTATCAGATCAAGGATACGGCCGCGGCGCTGGCCGCTCTGCGGGACGCCTATGATTTGGCTTCGTCCAACGATTTGGTCATGCCCTTCATTGAACTGGGCAAGGATATGCGTACGCTCACCGCCGCGGCGTTGCGAAGCGACGGCTGTGACATCCCCCGCCCGTGGCTTGAAATGATCAACCGGAAGGCGGCCACTTACGCCAAGCGCCTGACCCAAGTGATCTCTGCCTATAACAGGATGAATAACATAAACGACGACGTGCGCCTGTCGCCCCGGGAAACGGCGGTGCTGAACGATTTGTACCACGGCCTTTCCCGATCGGAGATTGCCGCCGGCCAGGGTTTGTCGATCAATACAGTGAAGATGGTGCTGAACACAATTTACACAAAGTTAGGTGCGGATAGTATGGCGGATGTGCTCCGCGCCGCCCTGGAACGAAAATTGATTCAGTAGGAAAGGGCCGGTTCCGCTTCGCCCGGACGAAGCGGAACCGGCCCTTTTCGCGGGACCGCGGGCACCGCGCTTCGGCGCGCCCGCTTTTGTCTCAGAGCCCCTCCGCGAGGAGAGCGCACACGGCCTCGGCGTGAGCGGCGGGGTCCTCGATCGGCAGACCCTCTACCAGGCGCGCCTGGTCGTAAAGGACTCCCGTCACGGTCTTCAGCTTGTCGCGGTCCGATCCGTAGAGCCGGTCCAGCACGGCAAACAGCGGGTGGGCGGCGTTGACCTCCAGCACCTTCTGTGCGGCGACCTTGTCGGGCGTCGGCATGGCATTGAGCACCTTTTCCATCTCGATCGACACCTCGCCCCGGCTGGTGAGACAGACCGAGTGCTTCTTCAGCCGACTGGAGAGGGTCACGTCGGCCACCTTGTCGCCCAGCGCGTCCTTCATAAACCGGAACAGCTCCGCATGTGTGCGCGTCTGCTCCTCGACCTGCTTTTTCTCCTCCTCGGTGGTGAGATCCAGACCGCTTTCTGACACGGACTGGAACTTCTTGTCCGCAAATGTCCCGAAGACACGCAACACAAACTCGTCCACATCGTCGGTCAGGTAGAGGATGTCAAACCCGCGTTCACGCACGAGTTCCGCCTGCGGCATCCGGTCGAGAGCCGCCACACTGGCCCCGGCCGCGTAGTAGATGACCTCCTGCCCCTCCTGCATGGCCTCCACATACTCCGTCAGCGTGATCCGCTTTTTCTGCGCGGCGGAGTGAAACAACAACAGGTCCTGCAGCAGCTCCCGGTTTGTGCCGAAGCCGGTGTACGCACCCACTTTGAGCTGCAGGCCAAAGGCTTCAAAAAACGTGTCGTACGTCTCGCGCTCCTCGCGCAGCATCTTGAGCAGATCGTTCTTGATGCGTTTTTCAAGGCCCGCGGCGATCACCTTGAGCTGCCGATTGTGCTGGAGCATCTCGCGCGAGATGTTGAGGGAGAGATCCTGCGAGTCCACGAGACCGCGCACGAAGCTAAAGTGGTCGGGCAGCAGGTCGGCGCACTTCTCCATGATCATCACGCCGGACGAATACAGCGCCAGCCCCTTTTCAAACTCCTTTGTGTAGTAGTTGTACGGCGCCTGTTTCGGGATGAAGAGCAGCGCGTGGTAGGTGGCCACACCCTCGTTTGTCGCATGGATCACACGCAGCGGGGGCGTGTAGTCGTAGAATTTATCCTGATAGAACCGGTGATATTCCTCCTCGGTGACCTCGCTCCGGTTTCGGCGCCAGAGAGGCACCATGCTGTTGACGGTCTCGGTCTCCACCACGGTCTCGTACTCGGTATCGGACCCCTCCTTGAGATGACTGTGCTCCAGATCCATCCGGATGGGGTAGCGGATGTAGTCGGAATACTTCCGAACCAGCTCCGCCAGGCGCCGCGTCTCCAGGAATTCGTCGTAGTGTTCGTCCGGCTCGTCCGCCTTTACGGTGAGCACGACGTCCGTGCCGACCTCCTCCTTCTCGCAGGGCTCAATAGCGTACCCCTCGGCGCCGTGCGAGTGCCAGCGCCAGGCGTCACAGGCCCCGTATGCGCGCGAGGACACGCTGACCTCGGAGGCCACCATGAACGCCGAGTAAAATCCGACCCCAAACTGGCCGATCACGTCCAGGTCGTCCAGCTTCTCCGCGTTTTCGCGGCGAAAATCCAGCGTTCCGCTCCGGGCAATGACGCCCAAGTTCTGTTCCAGCTCATCCTTGGTCATGCCAATGCCGTTGTCCGACAGCGTGATTTGCCGTTTGGCCCTATCCACTGTCAATCGGATCCGGAAATCGTCCCGGGTCTTGCCCACGTCCGGATCCGTCAGCGAGCGAAAGTAGAGTTTGTCGATCGCGTCGCTCGCGTTGGAGATGAGCTCCCGCAGAAAGATCTCCTTGTGTGTGTAGATCGAGTGGATCATCAGGTCAAGCAACCGCTTCGACTCGGCCTTGAACTGTCTGACGGCCAATTTCCTCACTCCTCTTCCGGGCCCCCGCGCGCCCAGCCGCCGTTTCATCCCCCGGGGGCCTCTTGTGGTTTGGCACTCTCTTTATACGAGTGCCAATACTATTGTACCCAATCCGGCAGAAATTGCAAGAGAAAAATTCGACCGCCCGCTCGGCGCCGGCGAGAAGTTGGTGTTTGACAATTTCGTACCAATCGTGGATAATAGAGGGGCGGCGCGAAACGATTCCGCGAAACGACTCAGAGAAATGACTCAGAAGAGAGGGGACGTCTGTCTGTGGCTGTCATAAAACCTTTCGCGGCACTCCGATACGACTATGGCCGGGCCGGCGCGGCGGAGACGCTGTGCTGCCCGCCTTATGACGTCATCTCCCCCGACGTGCAGGCGGAGATGGAGCGGCAAAACCCATACAATGTGATCCGGCTGGAGCGTCCGCTGGGGAACGACCGATACGCCGAAGCCGGCCGGCGCCTGCGCGCCTGGCTGCGTGACGGCGTGCTGTATCGGGACCCGGCCCCGGCCTACTATGTCTACCGGCTGTCGTTCGACGACCGCGGCGTTCCGAACGCCGTCCACGGTTTCTTTGCCCGGGTGCGCCTCACGGACTTTGCGGCCGGCATTGTGCTGCCCCACGAGGAGACGCTCTCCAAAGATAAGTCCGACCGCTTCTCCCTGATGGAACACACACTGTGTAACATCAGCCCGGTCTACGCGCTCTACGAGGACGGCGCGCAGACGGCGGAGGCGGTGCTCGCGGCGGCGATGGACGCGCCGCCCGCCGTGCGCTTCACGGATTCGGACGGCGTGACCCACGAGATGTGGCCCGTCACGGCGCCGGACACGCAGGCGGCGCTCACGGCGGCGCTGGCGCCGGAGCGGATCTTGATCGCCGACGGGCACCACCGTTACGAGACGGCGCTTGCCTTCCGGGACGCGCGGCGCGCGGCCGACCCGTCCCTCCCGCCGGAGGCGCCCTCCGACCACATCATGATGATGCTGGTGAATCTGCACCACCCCGGTCTGGTGGTCTGGCCCACCCACCGGCTTGTGCGGAGGCTGCCGTCCTTTTCGGAGGCGGACACGCTGGCGCGGCTGGCCGACGCCTTTGAGATCACGCACGGTATAGCTCCGGAGGAGGTGGAAGCCGCGCTGGCGGCGCGCCCGCACATGGTGGCGCTTTACGCCGGCGGCGGCGAGGCGGCGCTGCTCACACTCCGGGACACGGACGCGCCGGCCCGCCTGCTGCCGGACCGGAGCCCGGACTACCGCGCGCTGGACGTGACGCTGCTGCACACGATGATTCTGGCGCCCCTGTTCGGCATCGACCGAGACAACATGGCCCGCCAGGAAAATCTCGTCTATACGCGCAGCCTGGAAGAGGCGCTGGGCGGCGTGCGGAGCGGGGCCTTCCAGTGCGCCTTCCTGCTCGCCCCCACACCGGTCTCCGCCATCGGGCGCGTCGCCGGGGCCGGGGAACGGATGCCGCAGAAATCCACCTATTTTTATCCGAAACTCACAACCGGGCTTGTGATTCACCCGCTGTCGATCGATCTTATATAGAGGAACTGTTCAACAATCACTTCACAAGTGAGACATTGAACCACTCTTAAAGGCATCGATTAAGAACAAGGAGGCGGCTAGCATGCCTGTGCAGCCCATGCCCTATCTGCTGAAAGGCGGCCGGGTCATCGATCCGGCGTCCGGTTTTGACCGCGTGGCCGACGTGTACCTGCGCGACGGCGTGATCGAGGCCGTCGAGGCGCCCGGGAAAATCGCGCCGGTCGGTACGTTTGAGACGATTCACGCCGCGGGGCTCGTCGTGGCGCCGGGGCTTATCGACATACATGTGCACCTGCGCGAGCCGGGCGAGACGCACAAGGAGGACATCGCCTCCGGCACCCGGGCCGCCGCCGCAGGCGGTGTGACGACAGTGGCCTGCATGCCAAACACCAAGCCGGTGCTCGACACCCCGGATCAGATCTCCTGGGTCCGGGCGCGCGCCGCCGACACGGGCGTCGTCAAGGTACTGCCCATCGCCGCGCTCTCCGAGGGGCAGCACGGCGAGCGGCTGACCAACGGCAAGGCGCTGCGGCAGGCCGGCGCCGTCGCACTGAGCGACGACGGCAGGCCGGTGGCGGACGACGCCCTGATGCGCGCGGGCCTCACGGCGGCGGCCGCGCTTCCGCTCCCCGTCATCTCCCACTGCGAACCCGAGACGGCGCAGGCGCTGCGGGACATCGCGCTGGCCGAGGAGACCGGCTGCCCGGTGCACATTGCCCACGTCAGCCGGCGGGAGACGCTGGACGCCGTGCGCGCCGCCCGGGCGCGGGGCGTCCCGGTCACTTGCGAGACGTGCCCGCATTACTTCTGGTTCACCGAGGCCGACTTTCGGCGGATCGGCGCAAACGCAAAAATGAACCCGCCGCTGGCCGCGGAGGAGGATCGCGCGGCCATCCTCCAGGGGCTGGCCGACGGGGACATCCAGGTCATCGCCTCCGACCACGCGCCGCACCATCCAAGCGAAAAGGCGGGCCCCCTGGAGCGCGCGCCGAACGGCGTCGTGGGCCTTGAGACACTGCTCGCCGCGTCGCTGACGGCACTGGTCCACACAGACCGGATGACGCTGCCGGCGTTGCTGCGCCTGCTGACCGCCGCACCCGCCGACCTGCTGCGCATCCCGGCGGGCCGCCTGACTCCCGGACGTCCGGCGGATCTCACTCTCTTCGACCCGGAGGCCCGCTGGCAGGTGGAGGCGCGCCGCCTGGCCTCCAAGTCGCAAAACACGCCCTTCGACGGTCTGACGCTGCGCGGCCGTGTACTCCACGTATTCGTAGACGGCGTCGCCGTCGTGGGCCACGGACGGCTGCTGCTCTGAACCCCGCCCGCATCCGCAGGAAAAGGCACCGTGTAACAACTGGGCGGACCGTTATGGAGCTGTATCCAAAACCGGATTGGGTTTGGCCATTCACTATGCGCTCTCGCAACGCAAATATCTGGAGCATTTTTTGCTCGACGGTCGGCTCGAAATCTCGAATAATCGTGCCGAGCGCAGCATCAAGCCGTTTGTGATAAGCCAGAAGAATTTTCTCTTCGCAAACACCCCACGCGGAGCAAAAGCCTCCGCAGTTATGTTCAGCCTCATCGAAACCGCGAAAGAAAATCGTCTGAATCCATATGAATACCTGACTTACATCTTCAAAAATGCTCCAGGTTGGAATATCCGTAACGACATCAATGCGCTGCAACTCCTTTTGCCTAACTCGGCATAGCCGGAACCAAAAAGTTGGACTATTGCCTTTGCGCTCTGAAATCATTGCTATCACTGCGTTTCAAGGATCGCTGAAAAATTTTCTGCGCAAAACGTGCAGAGATTAACTGCTTAGGTACTAATACACCGCCGTCCTGCAAAGTACACACTCCCACATAGACACACTCCCTTGCCTCCTCTTTGACGCTTACTCCTTTCTTCTACTGGATGAATAGCGAAAGGAAGGAAAACCTATATGATTGAGATAATTCGTTCGGTTCATATGTTGGAAATACTGAAAGCATATTCATGGAAAACAATCCATCTTGATAATCCTCGGGAGATTGTTGCAAAGGGCGACATGGCGAATTCTGTTCAGGATATTGTTGTCCAAATCTGTTTAACATATATGTTTGTGATGGGTTCTAATATGGCTCATGTCATCGTGCCAGAAACGATTCTTGATGTATCCATCGATCACTTATCCTGTTTTTTCAAATTCGTTATGGTAATCGGCGCCAGGGATCATTGCAAATTGCTACAAGTGTCTCATATCAGAGATATGACGCACGAAGTGTACGACGATGCCATAAAAAGAAAGAAAATACACCCGCTCTTCATCAACAAGAGCGGGTGCAACTGGCAGCTGTCCATTCGCAATACGCATGCGTCGACAGATGTGTATGTTGTGTATCAGCCTGCAAATACAAATAGAATGAATGCGCCCAACAGGGAGGATCCGTTGCTGCAGTATGTCTTGAGCATGCCCACATCTGAGCTGGTTGGTTTTCCGATCTATCTTTTAGAAAATGAAATTGATACCTGTGAACTGCTTTACGCTTGCGCCGCTCGCGGATTTCGTGTATTTCTCAATGGTCGTATGGGAGATGATATGCGTTTTATGAGCCATTCGGTGACTATTCTTCCAAAACCCGGACTTAACGGATAAAAAGATGGTCGAGTAGGTAGACATCTCACAGCATCTACACGGAAGTGTACAGTGGATCGCGTAATTGGCATTATTTACCATAAACACCCGGCAATGTGTAACATCCCAAACTTTACATTAGACCCAAAGAGATTAAAAATTTTCCCTGCACGGCTTGACGGAACATTTGTTCCGCTTTATAATGGTTGAGAGGTCGGACAGAACCCTGCCGCGCGGCCGGATCGCGCGGCAGGGTTTTTGATTTTTTCAGGGGATGCGCTCAATCCCGCCGAAACTGTAAATATTTTACAGTTTCGGCGCCCGGCCTGTCGGGAGGCGCGGCGCCCCGGGGAAGGGACAACCGTATGCGCAACAGCATCTTTGTCAAAGGCGCGCGCGAACACAATTTGAAAAACATCGACATCGAGATCCCGCGGGACAAGCTTGTCGTGCTGACCGGGCTGTCCGGCTCCGGCAAGTCGTCTCTCGCGTTCGACACCATCTACGCCGAGGGGCAGCGCCGCTACATCGAGTCCCTCTCCTCCTATGCCCGTCAGTTTCTGGGTCAGATGGAAAAGCCGGACGTGGACTACATCGAGGGTCTCTCGCCGGCCATCTCCATCGACCAGAAAACCACCTCCAAAAACCCGCGTTCTACGGTGGGAACCGTCACGGAGATCTATGACTATCTGCGCTTGCTCTGGGCGCGCATCGGCGTGCCGCACTGCCCCCGCTGCGGGAAGGTGATCCGCCAGCAGAGCATCGACCAGATCATCGACCAGCTGCTGGCGCTGCCGGAGGGCACGCGCCTGCAGGTCCTGGCTCCCGTGGTGCGGGCGCGGAAAGGCGAGTACCAAAAGGTCTTCGAGGACGCCCGCCGATCCGGGTATGCGCGTGTGCGGGTGGACGGGCAGCTCTACAACTTGAGCGAGGAAATCCGACCGGAAAAAAACAAAAAACACACGATTGAGATCGTCGTCGACCGGCTGGTCGTGCGCGACGGCGTGCGTCCACGGCTCACCGACTCGGTGGAGACCGCGGCGGCGCTCGCCGGAGGGCTCGTCGTGGCCCACCTGCCCGAGGTGATCGGCGCGGACGGTGCGGAGACGACCCCCGAACAGTCGCTGCTGTTTTCTCAAAACTATGCCTGCGAGGACTGCGGCGTCTCGATCGAGGAGCTCACGCCGCGCATGTTCTCCTTCAACAATCCCTACGGCGCCTGCCCCACCTGTACGGGTCTGGGGGAACAGCGCAAAGTGGACCCGGACCGGATTTTGCCGAACCGCGCGCTCTCACTGGCGCAGGGCGCCGTAAAGGCCTCCGGCTGGAGCGGCGCCGAGGAGGGCACCATCGCCCACATGTACTACTCGGCGCTCGGCCGCGCCTATGGTTTCACACTGAACACGCCGCTGCAAAAATTCTCTCCCGAGGCGATGGACGCGCTGCTCTACGGCACCAAAGGGACAAAACTGGAGATCCGCTACCGCACGGAGCGCGGCGCGGGTCTCATGCAGCAGGTCTTTGAGGGCCTTGTGAACAATTTGGAGCGCCGCTACCGGGAAACGCAGAGCGACTGGGCCCGCCAGGAGATTGAGGACTGCATGTCGTCCGTCCCCTGCCCAGACTGTCACGGACGCCGGCTGAAGAAAGAGAGTCTCGCCGTCACGGTGGGCGGACTGTCCATCGCCGATTACACCCGCCGCACCGTCACCGAGGCGCTGGCCTTCTGGGACACGCTGGCGCTGACGGAGAAGGAGACCATGATCGCCGAACGCATTTTGAAAGAGATCCGGGAACGCCTCGGCTTCCTGATCAGCGTGGGGCTCCAGTATCTGACGCTGTCTCGGCACGCCGGCACGCTGTCCGGCGGCGAGAGCCAGCGCATCCGGCTGGCCACGCAGATCGGATCGTCGCTGATGGGCGTGCTTTACATCCTGGACGAGCCGTCCATCGGGCTGCACCAGCGGGACAACGACAAACTGCTGGGCACGCTGCGGCGCCTGCGCGACCTGGGCAACACTCTCCTGGTCGTCGAACACGACGAGGACACGATGTACGCCGCCGACCACATCATCGACGTGGGTCCGGGCGCCGGCGTCCACGGCGGGCACATCATCTGCGCCGGCACGGCAGACGACATCCGCGCCTGTGAAAACTCCATCACCGGGCAGTACCTGGCCGGGAAGCGCAGCATCCCGGTGCCGGCGCAGCGCCGCCGGGGCTCCGGGCGCACGCTGACTGTCCGGGGCGCGGCGGAAAACAATCTGCAGCATATCGACGTCGACATCCCCCTCGGCACCTTCACCTGTGTGACGGGGGTGTCCGGTTCCGGCAAGTCGTCGCTGGTCAACCAGATTTTGTACCGGCGGCTGGCCGCCGACTTGAACGGCGCGCGGATCCGCGCGGGCGCGCACGACGCCATCGAGGGGAAGGAATATCTCGACAAGGTCATCGACATCGACCAGTCCCCCATCGGGCGCACGCCCCGCTCCAACCCGGCCACCTACACCGGCGTATTCGGCGACATCCGCACGCTGTTCGCTTCCACCGCCGACGCCAAGGTGCGCGGTTACGGTCCCGGCCGCTTTTCGTTCAACACCCGCGGCGGGCGCTGCGAGTCCTGCGCGGGCGACGGGCTGGTGAAGATCGAGATGCACTTTCTGCCGGACATCTATGTCCCCTGCGACGTCTGCAAGGGCCGCCGCTACAACCGGGAGACACTGGAGGTGCATTACAAGGGCAAAAACATCTTCGATGTGCTCGAACTCACCTGCGAGGAGGCGCTGGCCTTCTTCGAAAACGTGCCCAAGATCGCCCGCAAGCTGCGGACGCTGAACGAGGTGGGCCTCGGCTACCTCCGGCTGGGGCAGCCCTCGACCACGCTGTCGGGCGGCGAGGCGCAGCGCGTCAAACTGGCCAGCGAGCTGACCCGGCGCTCGACCGGCAGCACGATTTATATCTTGGACGAACCGACGACAGGGCTGCACATCGCCGACGTGCACCGGTTGATCGAGGTGCTGGACCGCCTGGTGGAGGGCGGCAACACGGTGGTCGTCATCGAGCACAATCTGGAGGTCATCAAGACGGCCGACCACATCATCGACCTCGGGCCCGAAGGCGGCGACGGGGGCGGTCGGATTGTCGCCGCCGGCACCCCGGAACAGATCGCCGCCCACGCGTCGTCCTACACCGGTCAATACTTGCGGGCCAAACTGAACCTGTGACGTACACGACCCTTTGCATGCAAACACACGCCGGCCTCTGCCCCGCGGTCGCTTGGGCAGTGGCCGGCGTGTGTTCCTGCCTGACCGCCGCGGTCAGCGGCCGGTTGAACCGAACCCGCCTTGGCCGCGCGCGGTGGGTGGCAGTTCCTCAGCCCAGACAACGGACGCGTGACAGACCGGCAGCACGGCGAGCTGCGCGATGCGGTCGCCGGAACGCACGGTGTAGGGCATCTCACCGTGGTTGACAAGCCCCACGGCGATCTCGCCCCGGTAGTCGGCGTCGATCACGCCCACCGCGTTGGAGAGCGTCACCCCATAGGCAAACCCCATGCCGCTGCGTCCGAAGACCAGCGCCACATACGCCTCCGACGGCAAGGCAATGGCCAGCCCCGTGGGGATCGCCGTCCGTCCGCCCGGCGGGATTTTCACCGGCGCCTCCAGCAGCGCGCAGAGGTCCATCGCGGCCGCCCCCGGCGTGGCATACGCCGGCTCCCACGCCCCCGGCCGCAATTTTTTCACTGTAACTGTGATGTCGTTTGTCATGGATTCCCATCTTCCTCTCGGTTCTATTTTTTCATGCTCTGTTCGGGCCGCGGTTCCCGGGCGATTTCCTTCAGCATCCCGACGCGGGTCCGTAACGCAAAACACAGGGCGTCCCGCCGGGCATCGTCGATGTAGGGGCTTTGCCGCAGAAGTTCCGCGTACTCCTCATCGACGCCCTCCAGCGCGCCGAAATCCAGCCAGTCGAAGCTCGTCACCAACTTGATCTGCTCCGCGTGCCTGGAACGAAACGGCTTGCTCGCCTGCTCCGCGCGGGGCCGGATCATATGCGGGTTCTGGTCATACCACAGGGAGGTGCCGCAGTCGAACACCGGGGCCAGCCCCAGCCACACCAGCGTTTCGGCGTCTCGGAGCGCGCCGAAGTTGTTGAAATGCCTGTCCTGGTTGGCAATGAGGAAATCCACCGCCAACATCCGGTCAAGACTCTCCCGCGCGCCGGGAATTCCGAGAGCCTCACAGCGGCTGAGAAAGTGCTGATATTCAGACAGATGCCCCGGTTTTTTGCCCGTGGAACGGACATACCATGCGCTGACCAAGTCTGTGTCTTTGGTCACAAAGTCCTCGCAGGCCGAGAGAGGCTGCACCCCGTCCCACGTCAGGGCATAGGGCACATGCGGGATGTCCAGGCGCCGCATCATGGCCGAAGCGATCACTTCATTCAGCGGTTCCTGATAGTTTGGCAAGCTGCCGCCTTTGAGCAGCAGGCATTTGCCGTCCGCCGCCGCCCACTTCTTTTTCAGCCAGCCGTCCGAAGTGTTGTCGGGCGACATCAGATCCAGTTCCGCGTCCTCCGGCGCCCTGCCAAACAGTGCGTTGCCCACGTCTTCCGAGAACTCGTTCTCAAAAAAGTTGACATCCGCCCATGCGAGCGGTTTCCCTTTCGGCTTCACCCAATACTGATCGGAGAGGGAGAGCCCGTAACATTTGGTCAAAAGGAACTGCGGCGAGGAGACGCGCAACGCCTCCAGCGCGTCCCTGAGTCCGCTTCGGCTGGCCGGGATGGAGCGCCCAATCCACCATTCGTGCAAGGCTCTCCGGTCCGGTTTGCCGCTTTTGACCGGAACGCCGACCGGGATATGCGCCGGATGATAGACCTCGTCGATCTCCGTGACGGCTGCGATGGTCTCGTCAATCGTCAGCTCCACCACCGGAACCGTCTTGTGCATCAAAATAAATTCCATATAGGACGCCTATCTTCCTTTCGGTTCTGTTCTTACTCGTTTATCAAATTTTTAAAATCATAGATGGTCGCCTGTAATTTTCGACCGTCGGGTTCGGTGACATACAGACCGAGCGAATTGTCCAACAGCCACGCCGACGTGATCACCGACCCCTCGGCGGGGGTGTAGTCATTCTCATAAATGGTTCGCAAAAAGCGTTCCCCTTCCTCCATCTGCGTAATCATCGAGTCAAATACCATTGCCATGCCTCTCAGATACGGAATGTCCTGCGGAAGTTTGTCAGCCAAAGTGATCTCCTGGCCGGTGACCAGACTGAAGCCTATGGTATATACCATGGGCGCATTGTTCGCTGGGCCGTCGTAGTTTTGCAGAACGTATGACACTGACAGGTAGTCATCCCACTGCCCATATAAGGGCTGGAAGTTGTAGACATAGTCCGGATTATCCTTCAATTTTACAAACTTATCGATGAGCTCCACCTTGTCGTCTTGGCGCGGGAACCCGTCGTACCACGCGGCCAACTGCTCATTGATGCGTTCGGCGACCTCGGGTGATTGCGGCATACTTACGCGCATGGTGTAGATATTGACGTTGGGGAGCAACCGTCCCGCATAGTCATACATGACACGCAATGGCCACTCATCGGCCGCGGTCCCATAGGGACTGATGTCGCCGGTCAGACGGACGTCAAACCCGATGGTTCTGTTGAAAAACGGATTGCCCTCTGGCAAGATGATGCGAAGATACTTGATGCGGCGATACGTGTCGTCCCACAGCTCATAATTTGTGTAGTTGTTCGGAATGCCGGTGAACGGACGTTTCACGCTTTCAGACAAGAGCGGCAGGTCCGGCAATTCGCTGTATGCATATGCGCTTTTCGGTGCGTTCATATGGTTCACTATCTCGCTGTTGATGTATCGGATGTAGTTGAACCCATCGTAAAAAATGTCGGACAGCGGCTCGCGAACGCCGTTCACAACCATCTCGTCCGCCTCGTCGGGTTTTGGTTTCGTGCCGCCCGTACCGCTAGAATTGTCGACGTCGCCGAGATAAATCGGGTCGATTGACGCGTCGGGGAATATGTTCTCAAGCGGTCTGAGCGGAATGTAACCGGCTTTTGCAATCAATGTCTGGCCCTCGTCGGTGAGCAGCCAAGCTACCAACTTACGCGCCGGGCTGTCGGCCGGCGTGTTCTTGCGTATGACGGCGTAATAATGATCCTCAAGCGGATACGCACCGCGCGTAATCGTGTCGCGCGACGGCTTTACGCCGTCCACGCTGAGCAGTTTAAAACGGTCGCTGCCATACATATTGT
Source organism: Oscillospiraceae bacterium (assembly GCA_031265355.1). NCBI lineage: Bacteria > Bacillati > Bacillota > Clostridia > Eubacteriales > Oscillospiraceae > Oscillospiraceae bacterium. Next base: position 163,815 of record JAISCT010000047.1, read on the forward strand.
TTACATAGTAGAACATCGAGTAGCCGACCGCGTTTTGTGCGTTATCGTAACCCGACACGGCCTCGACCAATCCGCCCATCGTTTCGGCTATCCACTCGGTGGGCGGGCGCATGGGCTCCAAATCGCCCATCAACAGTTTGATAAACAGCGTCTGACTACCCGAATTGGATGTGCGCTGGTACGGTACAACGCTTTCGTCCAAGCCGCTCAACGTTTTCCAGTTTGTAATTTCCCCTGTGTATATGCCGCGCAGTTGTTTTTGCGAAACCCCGTCGAGCGGATTTTCGGCGTTCACGAGGAACACCAGCGCGTCTTTGGCAATCGGTACGATCTCCAATTCCACATTCTGTCCGCGCGCCTCGACGAGCTCGTCCTCGGACGGATATGTGGCAAAAATGATGTTGGCTCTGCTATCACACAAGTTATGATACGCATCCGGTGTTGTGTAATGCGTGGGCGGGTCGCCCACGCCGCCGAAGTGATCATGCAAGGCGGTGGTCAGCGGTATGGTGGCGGTCGAACCGTCAATTCTGCGCCAAAGGTCCTGCAGTTCATCACCTTTCAACGCAATCGGCTGTGCCGTTGGATCAGGTGTCGCCGCCGCTTTGGGCGACGCCGTGACCGTTTCAGACGGCGCGCCAAAGGGACTCACCTGTTCCGCGTCGCCGCCGCACGAAGTCAGTAAAAGCGCAGCAAACACGGCGGCGAGTACTATGGCCGTACGCCTATTCATATAACTCCTCCGTCAACACAGAGAGCACAGCGTCGCGTAGCCGCGGTCGTCCCATACAATGCGGCCCGTATGCTTTGCGTAGTTCATCCCTCTCTCAACCGTTTCCACCACCAGCGGGCCGCTTCTTGTATACCCGAGCTTTTTTGCGGTTTCCCGGATCAGATCCTCTTTCGGGAGACCGATCTGCTCTTCCAGCACCGCACAAACGGCATTGGCTGACTCCTCTGTAGATACGTCCTTTGCGTCGCGTCTGTGATGGCCCTCGCCCGTCGCCCGAAATCCGAGATAGGCCGACGGTTCCTGGCCGTCATTCCAATAGAATTTCTGTCCCGCCCACTCGGTATACTTGACCCCCATGCTTTGCAGAATGTCTGTGCTCCGTGCCTGCACGCGATTGCCTGCACGCGCAATGCCACAACTTTGCAGCACACGTCGAATCAGCAATGTTTCGGATATGGGCGCTTCTCTTCGAAGCGTGAGGCGGAATCTGTCCGCAATATGACTCGTGGATTCCGGCAGGACATACTCATCCGCGGAAATGGGCATATTCGGCAGAGACACCGCCAGATAGACTGTCCCTTGAGACACTGCCGCGCGGTCTTGACTCACAGGCGGTGCCGGCTGGCAGCGGCCCATCACAAGGGTGTTTTCATTTGCGACGGTTTCCTCTTCCGACATCGCGGCGGATGGGTTCTCCGCCGCGGCGGTTTCCTGGGGTGGTTCTCTCCTCAGCGTCTCCAACCGCGCCAACAGCTTGTCTCTCTCTTTCCGGCTGTTATCCCACCAGTCCATGGACCAAATGCGATGCGTTTCCCAGCCGAGTCCATGCAGTACAGAAACCTGTGCGAGTTCCCGGTCACGCGTGGTTTTTGCCTTGCCGTACAGAGGACCATCCAGCAGAATCCCCAGCAGATAGCGGTTCGGATGGTCCGGATCCACAACGCCCACATCAATCCGATATTCCGAATGTCCAACCGATCGCTGTGTTTCATACCCGGCCTCGCCGAGGAAATCACAAATGCTGCCGGCAATCCCGGCCTGCTGCGCAGTCTTTTGCGGAGAAGCGACTTCCTCCGCAGAGACCCGCCCGCTCTGCGCATACGCAAGAAACGCTTTTAACGCCGCCACGCCCCTTGCGTTGGTTTTCGACAGGTTGATCTGATCCGGCTGGAGAGATGAAAACACGACCATATCATCCCGTGCCCGCGATACGGCCACGTTGAGCCTGCGCCATCCGCCGTCCCGATTGAGAGGACCGAAATTCATAAATATTTTCCCCTCCTGGTCGGGGCCAAATCCGATGGAAAATAAGACGACGTCCCGCTCATCGCCCTGTACGTTTTCAAGATTTTTTACAAACAGCGGTTCTTCCGAATCATATGCCCACGCTTCGAGTCCGCTGTCTGATTTGCAGGCCTCGGTAAACAGATCGTCTATCAAGTTTTGCTGAGAGATGTTGAAGGTGACCACACCCACACTGCATTTGCGCAGCGCCGGGTCTTGATAGCGGCGTACCAGTTCCGCAACGACTCTCTCCGCCTCAACCCGATTCTCTCTGCTTTTGCCGCGATCAAAACATCCGTCCACCGGGACCAGCCTGACCCTCGATTCGCGGTCATTCACCGATGGGAAGGTGTACAGTTTGTTCTCGTAAAATTGACTGTTGCTGAACGCGATCAGGCTTTCATGGCGGCTGCGGTAGTGCCAAAGCAGATGTGTCTGCGGCATGCCAAGCGCAAGGCAGTCGTCCAAAATACTCTCAAGATCTTCCACATCCAGGTTGTCCTCGTCCACTGTACCGCCTGAAAAAAAGCTGGTCGGCGGCATCTGGTTCGGGTCCCCGACCACAATCGCCTCTTTGCCGCGCGCCAAGGCGCCCACGGCTTTGCATGTCGGCAACTGAGACGCCTCATCAAAGACCACGATATCAAACAGCGGGCGTTTGGGATCGAGATACTGCGCGGCTGAAATGGGACTCATCAGCATGCATGGACAGAGGCGCGGCAGCAGATTGGAGATTTGCTCAAACAGCCTTCTGATGCTGAGGCCCCGCCCCCCGCTGCGGATCGCCCGCTGCAAAATGCTCAGTTCCGAACTCTGCGCCGCTTCTCTTGAAAAGTCCGGTACCTTGGCCGCGAGGCGGCCAAAAATCTCCTGTTTCGTGACCTCTGTGAGCTCGCGATCAATTCGTTTGAATTGTTCAATCTTTTCGTCGAAAACCGCACCGGAAAACCGATTCAACGTCTCATCCGATTCCACGACCGCGACAATCATGGCGGCGTACAGCGCCTTTCGATACGAGGGGAGCACAGCGGCGTGCGCCAATCCGGCCTCATAGCTGTCAACGACATGGCCGAGGCCCGTACGGCGTACGTCCTGAGCCATGCCTTTCCACACCATCCATTCCCGCAGCGCATCCGCGTGGCCGACGATATCCGCACCGATGGCGCTCTGCGCGGGCATCCAGTCGGAAAGCCCGTAGCAGTCAAAATCCACAGCAAGCAGGACTCCCAAGCTCTTCTGTGCGTCCAGGAACTCGCGCCAGGCCGCCACAAAGGAGTCTATGTCCGAAAACCCCTCTCCGTTGGCCGCAAACAACAGACGCATATGGTCAGACCCCGTCAGCGTCCGCAGTGCCTGGCTGCTCTCTCTCGCCTCGGCGCACAGGCCTATGATACGCTCCCAATCGGTATTCTCAAAAGCGTGCAGCGCCGCAAGGCTGTCTGTGTTGTGCCGCAGCCACGCGTCCGCGGCCTGACTCTCTCGCTGGTACTCGGCCAGCAGGGCAAATGCGTCGGAGAGCGTGTTTTTTTCGACAGCGCCAACACAAAAGGGACGAAGGCGTTTTATGAGCTGGCTTTGCCCAAGCGTTTTGGGCAAAGCCCACTTGGCGGACGCCGCCTTCCACTCCGCCTCCAGCGCCTGCCCATCCTGCTGCAAAAAGTCGGGCGCCCAGCGGGCCGTCAGGCGCTTTTTGTTTTCCGCCGCTTTTTGAGCATGCCGGACAAATGTCTGCACTTCTTCCAAGTAGTTCGCGAACGACTCTTTTTGCGCCCAGCTGCGGGGTATCGCCTCCCACCGTTTGAGTTCCGCCGCGACACGGGCGAGTCTCTCCCATCCGGCTTTCGCGCGCGGCGGATCGACTTGCAGCCAGGCGGACAGACGCTTGCCCAATGTTTCGGCTTTGGCGGCGGACGCCCGGTACCTGTTGACCGCATCCGGCAGCCCGACACGAACCTGCTGCGAGTAGTCGAACCGGCCAATGGCGCGAAGCTTGTGCCCGTGCGGATGGCCCACCGCTCTCGCGGCCGCCGTCAGCCGCTCCAGCAACAACTCTTTTTCTTGCAAATCATCCGCATGCAAGGCCTCGGCAAACTCCTTGTCAAGGAGAACCGTACCCTCTGCCTGACGGTTGGCCTCGTACAGATTCACCATGTCACAGAGGCTGAGGCCCGATTGACGCACCGCGTGCAGACTGTGCGCATACGCATTCAGTTCCGCGCGAAGACCCGCCGCGCGTTCGGCGATTTTTTCATACGCCTCCGTGGTCCTGGCGCCGCGGATCTCCGTCGCGGCGCGCAGCTGTTCCAACACGTCTTTTTTTCTCGATTTGTTGGAATGGAGCTCCAGACAAAACGGGCCGATTCCCAAATGATCCAGCCTCTTTTGCACCACGGACAGCGCGGCCATTTTTTCCGCCACAAACAAAACCGTTTTCCCCTGCGCCAGGGCGTTGGCAATGAGGGCGGTGATCGTCTGTGACTTGCCGGTCCCCGGAGGTCCGTGGAGCACAAAACTCTCGCCTTTGACCGCGGATGCGATGGCAAACAGCTGGGACGCGTCGGCAGCCATAGGAAGATACACATCCCCTTCCGGCACCCGGCCGCCTATGTGCATGCCGCCCGCTTCCCACTGCAGGCGCCCCTCCATGAGACTCTTGACCACCTTGCTTTTCTCCATGTCCTGATAGCGGTTGCGCATGTCGTTCCACATGACGAATTGCGAGAAAGAAAAGATCCCCAAAAACGCCGACTCAAGCACATCCCATCTCGGCTGCGCCATGATGGCGTGCCGCAGCACCGCAAACACCTCGCGCATGTTTACGCCATGTTCGTCAAGCGGCAGGGGGTCAAGCCCGCCGACCGCGATGCTAAAGTCCTGCTTTAACATTTCCAGCAGGGTGATGTTCATCTGCGCCTCCTCGTCGCGCAGGCGCATGACATACCCTTTCAGCGCCGATTTCCGGACAATCTCCACCGGCAGCAGCACCAGCGGCGCATAACGGGCTTTTTGGCTGGCGTTTGTCTCAAACCAGCGCAGGAGCCCGCAGGAGAGATACAATGTGTTTGATCCATTTTCTTCCAGTGACGTTTTCGAGGTTCTATACAGGTTGACAATGGCCCGGTTCAGGTCGCTTTCAGACAGGGGAGACCGAAGCCGTCTGTTGGCAAACTCGGCCTGTATGAGCTGGGCATACGGACCGACGTCGCAAATGTCTTCGAAATCCTCTGAAACTTTTCCCCGCTGTGCCCATTCCACCGGGCGCGGCATCACACCAAATTCGGCGCCGCTCGCAAGTGCGTCTTCCAAATCGGCCAGAGAGGAGGAAAAGATCGGGATAAGCGTTCGGGAGAGTCGCATGTTGATCAGCGTATTGCGAAGCCCTAAATCCAACAATTTCCGTTCCCATTGCATCCGCTTGGTCACAGGTGCGGCCGCACCCTCCGTCACGGCGACAGCGCCTCTCATCGTTTCAGGCGCCGCGGTGAGTTCGGAGGCGTCCCGTTTGTCGAATGCCACAACCCATCCCTGCTCCGTTCGAACGCGCAAGGGCAGAGGGCGGATGCCGGAAAGCCTGGCCCGGTGGACATCGATGATGTATTCCAGCGCGTCGATTCCTTGCAGAGACTGTATGGCGGCCTTTTCCGCCTCGCTGAAACTGATGTCCTTCCCGGCGGTCAGCGCCGTGCATTCCACCACGGCGATTTCGCCAATATCCTCGGAAACGCGTTTCGTAATCAACGAGGGGTCGTCCGAGACGGATTCCGGGAACGACAAGTCCTCCAGCCAAACGCCCAAAAAGATATGCCCCTTCTGCAAGATCAGCAGCGGACAAAGCCCCATGGCCTCCAGACAGGAGGCATAAAAGAGCGTGATGTCAAGACAAGTCCCCATGTGCTGCTGCATGACCGCGTCACACAACCGCACGCGCTGCCCCCCGGCTTCAAAGCTGGCCGGCGGGACAGAATAAACGATGTTCTGTTCCTGCAGGGCGCCGTATACGGCCGCGGCCTGTTTCTTGACACGGTCAGGATCTCTGCTTTGGTAGGCGTCCAACGACCGGTTGCCCGTCCACACTCCCAGCAGTTCGGAGGCCCTCGCATTGATCGTCACCACCTCAGGATGGTTGGGCATGACAAAAGCGGCCAGCAGCTCCGGGAAAAAGGCGGATCCATGCCACTCGTCGTAGGCAAGCGCAACAATTTCTTCCGTGTAGGCTGACAATTCCTCGCCGTTTTGGTGGAGTGAGATCTGCAGAATACCTGTGAGCCGCTCCGTCAAACCGGCGAGCATCTCCGCGTTTAAATGCAGGGATATGTTTTTGAGTACAACAACCTGCTTTCCGGGCAGCTGCCGCAGCACCTGTTCATATGGAATCGAAAGTTCCGGGTTCGTGGTGATGCGGAGGGTAACATCTTCCAACAACTCCGCGCCAAGGTGACAGAGAGAGAGTTCTCTGACAACAGGGATGCGATTTTGCTGCAATGCAAAATTGACTACGCTCGTGACATCCGGTTTGATCGAGACATCTGCCTTTCCCACGTGGATACACCTCCCAGCTCTTCTTTTTGCATGGGGCTTTCACCTCCCCGTGGGCAGCATGAACGCCTCCTGCATGTCCGCTATGTCAATATATCTGTCCGCAAACTGCTTGCGCAACAATTCCGAGGGAACAAATTCACCATATTTGCCTATGGGCGCCACCTCACTCGGCAGCGCCAAATCATCAATGGTCAACTCCCATGCCTTTATTGCCCGCAATTCCGCTGTCAATTCACTGCGAGAGACTCCTTTAATGAGCATCATCGGCCAATGGTGCGGCACGAACTGTCTGTGTTTCAATTTCTTGTTCAACGCAAAATCCAGCGCATTGAAGGCTCTTGTGCCAAGCCACGGAAACACGCCGCATGTATCCGGTGAAATTTCAAATATTCCCTCATGCAAAGCACCGGTTTGTCCGATGAGCCGGCGTATTTCCTCTAAACGTTTCGCCGCGTTTGGATGCAAGTACGGGTATTGACCATCCGTCGCAATCACTTCCCGCATCTTTTGCAACACTTTTGTATGCTCTAATCCCTCACCGGGGCCGCGCCATATAGTTGGCGGTTTGCCTTGCACTTTTTCTACATATATGATCTTTTGTTCCCTATCAAGTTCAGTCACAACCCATGCGATTCCCGCAAGCACAAATGTGGTATCCGGGGGCATTGGGTCGTTTAACACACCGATTTCGTGTGATTTATCGCGTACAGAGTATTCAACCGGCGTTTCAAAAACCGAATAAAATTCATAATGGTTGGTCAAATGTTCACCATTTTCACCGACCAGCAAAGTGTTTCCAAATTTTTCTATCTGTTTCTTTTCAAGCATATACCGCAACAGCTGTCTATAATCTTCCTGTGTTATAAAAGCGAATGCGTTTTTCGTCAACATTGTCTGTGCCAACAATTCTGCGGTCGCTTCGCCGCGCGAAAATAAAAAACTCATGGTCTGATGAAACAAAACACCAAACGGATATTTTTCTATAAAAATAGGCTCCAGCCAATTTTCTCGATACAACTCTATCAGCGCAATACATTTTACGAACAACCAATTGATATGTTTATAAAATTCACTGCCCGCGTCATGTTTTTCCTCGTTAAAAATAAAGCACATCTCAGAAATACCACTGCGTCTCCCGCTTCTTCCAAGCCGCTGTGCCAAACTGGAAACAGTGTGCGGACACCCTGTCTGTACAATCCTTTCCAAATCGCCCAAGTCTATGCCCAGTTCCAAAGTGACAGTGGCGCCGGTCACCAAAGGCAAATCTGAAGTTTTCATCTGCGTTTCAGCGTATTCACGGTTCGAGGCGGAAACGCTTCCATGATGTACCAGAAACGTGTCCCTCTCTTTTTTTCTGCCTGCCAGCTCTCTTAGATTTACGATGTTTCGCTCTACGTCCGCACGAGAGTTGGAAAAAATGATACTCTTTCTCCCCTGTGTCAGACTGTACAGCGTCTCGTAGTAATCTGTCCAACTGGTCCCTTCGGCATCCAATTTCAGCGGGAGCGTATAAAAATGGCTCGCCATAATCCGCGCTTTGCGTCGTTCGGCGGAAACGGATGGCGTGACGCATTTTCGTTCTGTGCCCCCGTTTAACCATTTTTCAGCGGCCACCAAATCGCCCAATGTAGCGGAGAGCCCAATCCTTCTTGGTACAGAATCTATCAATGCTTGTATGCGCTCCAAAATGGACGACAGCTGCACACCCCTGTCCTCGCCAAGAAAATTGTGCACTTCATCTATCACGACAAATCTCAAATCGGAAAACAACGCGACAATGTCCTGCTTCCGTTTCATCAGCATTGCCTCTAAAGATTCAGGGGTTATCTGCAAAACACCTTTCGGATTTTTCAGCAATCTGTTCTTTTTTGTTCGCCCAACATCGCCGTGCCATTTTGTTACAGGGATATATGCCTCTTCCAGAAGCACCGCAATTCGTCCGAATTGATCATTGATAAGCGCCTTAAGCGGAGCGATATACAACACACCCACTCCGTTTGGCGGCTTGTTGTATATCTCTGTGATGATCGGAAGAAACGCCGCCTCTGTTTTGCCCGAAGCGGTGGGCGTAGCCATGAGCAAATTGCCGTCGCTGTTAAAAATTACATCGCAAGCCGCCACTTGGATTTCGTGTAGTTCTTCCCAACGGTTGCGATAGATATAATCTTGTATAAACGGAGCGAGTTTCTCAAATGTGCTCATATCTCAAACCCTTTAAATTCCGTGTGTATGCTTGTCTCGTTTTCAGAGACTGAAGTGTATTCAAACCCATCGCCTCTCAAAATGCTCTGCACGGTTTTATTGGGATTTTGCAACAGGATGTTCAACACTTCAATGAAGTCGCGAATGATCTCGCGGGGCGTGATGTTTTGCCCCGCGCCGATGCGCTCATATTCTGTCTGGATAAAAAACTGGAGCTCGTTTGGCAACATTTGTGGCGCATACTGATACACCTGACTGTGAATCAGTTCCAACTTTTGCATCAAAAAGTACATCTCTTCCGGTGTGAGTGTTTTGAGCTTGATGATGGGTGAGAGTAGATCGCGCGTAGTTTCGTCCGAAAAACGGCTGCTCTCCAGCCGTGATTTAAGCGCTTCATAGCTAAACACCCCCCGGCGGGTATCTGTAATGCTCTGCGGCGTTCCGCTCATAATAACGCCAATATGCTGCGCTTTGCCCTGCATAATGTCATTGTACATAGTCAGAATCTTCTCATAGTTATACTGGCGGGAAATCGTGCTTGGAATCTTAAACAAATTCACCAATTCGTCAACGATCATCAGCATCCCTTTGAACCCTGCCCTGACGACAAACATCGCAAATAGCTTGGTATATTCATACCAGTCATCGTCCGTAATGATGACCCCAATGCCCAGTTCCCGCCGCGCCTCTGTTTTTGTCGAATATTCACCTCTGAGCCATTTGAGGGTCTTTCTTTTCAGTTCATCGTCCTCTGTCATGATTGCTTTCCAATATAGAGAAATAATCCGCGCAAAGTCAAACCCGTGGACAATCGTCTCAAGCTCGTTGATCGTCCGATGGATTTTGATCTCCACCAACGGATTCAAGCGCGCATCGTCCGCGGTCAGCGATGCCTCCTGCATCACTTCCGTTTTCAGAGTAGCAACCCATCTTTGCAACAAGAGGCTCAGCGCGCCGCCGTCCGGCAATGTCTGTGTAGACAAATTTTTCATCAATTCCCGGTAGGTAGCAAGCCCCTCGCCTTTGTGCCCCATCAATCGCCTCTCGGGAGACAAATCTGCATCGACGACGACAAAACCGCGTTCCATAGCGTAGTTTCGGATGGTTTGGAGTAAGAAGCTCTTTCCTGCCCCATATCTACCGACGACAAAGCGAAATGACGCTCCGCCTACGGCTATGGTCTCCACGTCATGCAGCAGCGCATCAATTTCGTCCTTTCTGCCGACAGTGATATAGCCAAGACCTGTACGCGGTACAACGCCGCCTTTCAACGCGTTCAGCAACGTATTCGCAATACGGAGCGGTATTTTATTGGCAAGGCTCATTGGTTTTGACCTCCTGCCGCCGTTTTTAAATCATCAAAGTAAAAGTCATTGATGCACACCACGCCTTCCGCACAATCAATCACGTTATCGGCGATGACCGAAAGGGCCTTGCCGTTGATCGCTTCTATCAGCATTTCACTATTGGCGGGCGCCTGTCCGCCCGCCAGTAAGGTTGACACAAGAACAAGCTCCTCACGCGACAATACATTCACAAATCCGTCCACCCCCGACATTTCTCCGGTCCCTACCGTCGCCGGCGGCGACTGTTTGAATGTCTGTTCTTCTTGCATATCCTCGGACAGGATCAGCTTTTGTGCCGTTTCCTCATGGTCTCTTTTGATCTCCGCCAGTTTGCTCATGTCTATGGTCACAAGCCTTGCCTGCATTATCTCCTCATCTTTGATCGCAACATGCGCCATTTGACAGTATTCTAAGATCGCCTTGACAATGGTCTGCTCAAACGCCGGACTGATTATGACGCCGTATGCCTTGCCCTTCCAAGTCTTCAACTGACGCAACGAATGACGTCCTCTGTACGTAGGCGGCGATAGAAAACCGTTCTCCAGCTGTGATATACTCGGCATCTGCAAGCTTTTCTTGTAACCGAAAGCCTTCCGCATCTTGATTTCGATGCATTTCATTATATATCCAACGACCGATTTATAGGCATCAAATGAAAGGTATTCACGATGCCATCCTCGTGCGCTGCGTTTGATGGATTCCAGTGCATCAATTTTTACGACAGCAGGGGGCATAGAAACAGTCTTATGCGGAATGTTTTTAAACAGCGACGACATCCTCTCCCGACACATTTTATGAAACATCTTGCGAAAGTCCACGCCATTATCTTTGAAGAGCTTTGCAAGAGAGCGAACTACATAGCATGCACATTTTTCAACTGTCATTGCATCATTCGCCTTGTAAAACCGTCCATTTGTTATCTTAAACGAAGACGACAGTTCGATCGTCTTCAAATCATCCCAATCACAAGAGATGGTTTTCTTAATTTGTTCCACATCCATAGTGTAACAAGGAACAGGGAAACGACGGCTGACGACCGCAAATTGTTCTGTCAATTCCGCGTGATGAACCACAAAATAATCTCTGATCCACTCCAAAAGGCAAGAATCCAACCGATCACTATACTTTTTAAAGGCCGACCAAAATGCTATCAGTTTATTGATTCCATCTGTCGCGTCTATCACGCCTATATCATTGAGCAGTTCGTACAAATAGCAAAAGGCATATGAAATCGAAATGTTCTCAACATGGCCCTGACGGACCTTTGTGCGCCAAGTGAAATATGTGCGCAATTGAGAATCGTCCATTTTAGAGTATGAGGAATAAGCGGCATCAAAAGGCACTATCTTATCATAATCGTCTATGAAATCTTGCATAAAAACAGCTTCTTTATAAAAAGTATTTCCGTCGTCCATATAATATCTATAATGTCCATATTCATACTCAGCCCCGCCAATTTTTCGCATTTTTGCAAATGTGTTATACGGTTCGGACAATTGTTTTGGATGCAACTTCTCCGCTTCGTAGGAAGAGGGTTTCTTATATCCCGCAATAATGGCAGCGAAGAGCTGTTCTATTCCTTCATTGAATATCGTCATACCCGCTCGTTCCCTTTCATCTGCCCCGCAGTCACAATATCCGCAGGGGGCATGGAATTTTCACACCCTGTTCGCCGCCGGCGACTACCGCGAACTTTCACGATAAAGTCCCGTTCCGGAATCCGACAACTTACTGAAAAGAACAGAATTATAAAGGATATTCATTGCTTGTTGAATGACGATATTCTTGTCCTCAACCAAATACGCGATAATGTCTTGTGTTACACCTTCGATAAGCGCATCTATTTTATCCATGACTACCCCTCCAATGCTTTCAAGTACTGCAAAGCTTTTTGCGTATGGAATGAGTATTGCTACGAACCGCTTGTTCCTCAATGTCAGTCAAATAGAATCCACATCCGAAGTCCTTATATGGTCTACATTTCAAGAGATCAACTTTGGACACTTTCATATTTGATCCATGATATAAAATCATGACAAGAACCCTCCATTATTCGAGCATATTCTCGCCAAGTCGTCAATGGCATCATCTAGACTAAGCGTATGCTCAATCTCATAATGCTCCAACAAAAATGATATGCCGCCATATTCGGACAAGAATTGATATGCCGATTTTGCATCCAAGCCGAAGCGCCCAGCAAAATCATTTATACAAATGACAAGGTAATTTATGATGTTTATTTGCTGTTTAGTAATCACACTATCACCCCAACTAATTTGGAAATCGGTGCACTCATCAGCACTATACCTAAAAACCCTTCATACTGCATTGGTACACCGTTCCGCCATTCTTGAGCACAGCTTAAAGAATAATTCCCTTGATACTGCGACCGCCAAAAAGAATCATCTCCTTGACGAGGATGTCACAATGGTTCGCCGGTGCAGGTTAAGACCAAAACTTCTCACCCCATCTCTTACCACCGAATTTGATTTTAACCTCCACATTTATGTGGAGGTTAAAATCCGGATTGTGCAAAGTCTCCCGGGAAAATTAGCGGCTATTCCGGCGTCCTATTTTCCAATATCTGTATTCTAATATCTCGCTTTGCACAGATATTCTTCGATATCGTCGTGCTGTTCAAGCGTTTTTACTATATCAGCATAATTGTTGCGTAAATCCCGCGATGGCCTGATTTGTGCGTTTAACATATTGACCATACCTTTCTGGCACCAACGAGGGATGAAACGGGGTTGGGTGCCACTTTGCAAAGAATGTGATATAATTTAAGCGGAGAGGCAGGCACACTACAGAGCACGAAGAGGTAGGTGGTGCGCGTCCGCATAAGCCCGCCATATTATAAGTCGCCGGTGGTGGTTCTTTCAAGCGCCAAAGAGTTGGACATGTGCGCACCCTGCGCACAGTAGCCTGCTGTTCTTGCATAGCTCTTTCGGCGAATCCCCCTTAAATTACTCACCCGACGTGGCGATTTAAGGATACCACATCCAGGCCCTCCTGATGTGCTCAAGACCTGAACAGTAACTAATCTACTTAATATAATTAACAGCATTTTCTTTTCTTGCTGTTGCCTGCGCCGGACTATCGGCTCTTTCGCCGATTAAAATAATATGGGAAGGGGAATACCCCTGTGGTATCTGCAATATCTCCAAATACTCATTTCTTTTGGCACCGTTAAACAGCCAGCCCACAGAACCTATCCAGCACGAACCCAGTTCAAGCGCATGGGCGGCAAGCATAATGTTTTCAGATGCCAGAGCTGCGTCAATCATTGGAAAAAATCCACCTTCCGGTTGTGAAACCAAAATAAGTGTTGGCGCTCCATAAAAAAGGTTCGTGGCATCATTACTGGCAGTAGCTTTTACTTTGGACAGCATAAATTCCGGCAGATTGTCGGAAGACTTAATAGCCTCTTTCAAATCTTCGTTCATTTTGCGGATTACTTCTTGATTCTGTATTACTGTAAAGTGCCATGATTGTGCATTGTTACCGCTTGGTGCATACAGCCCAGCTTCGATGATAGCGTTCAGCTTATCTTGATTGACTTGTTCAGGTTTGAACTTCCTTGTGCTGCGGCGGCTTTTTATTAGCTCTAAAAACTCATTGGTCATTTGAATACCCCTTTTCGTAATAATTTGTATTACAACTCGTGAGTCAAGAGTTCTATAAAAGCGGGGCTGATACTCGGCCCATCATCCGATTTTTGTAATTTGACCATAATCGCTTCATCCGTCAGGATCGCGTATTCGATGCCCTTTTTAACGCCACGATCTTGCCATTCGTCGGTTAGCTCTTTGCGGACTTGAATTGCCTGTAGACGCTGATTGATCCATTCTCTTGAGTAACCCTTTTTAAGATAAGTTTCAAGAGCGCGGTCTATGGTTAACTCCGGGTCGACGGTCTCATCTATCCGTTCACGTCCAACCGTAGCCAACCACATCTTAAAAGGTTCGGCTTTGGGAGACGGTATGGACTGGATAATCCGTAGAAGTTGCTCTGTATTGGCGACATCAGTATTATACCGCTTACCGTCTGCCGCTTTCATTTTCAGTTGCTTACAATTTGTAAGCAACTGATCTTCACCCTCTTCATTCAAGCGTTTTTTCATAACTGCCCAATAAGTGCTCGCATTACGCTGTGTAGATTGATCGGTTAAAACGGCGACCACATCGACCACCGAGAACAACCACTCCCCGTTTTCCTCGTCCCATGCGGTACGGATGCGTTTGTCTTCAAATAATTGAATATTATCTCCGCTCACTGTATCCACCCGTCTTATATACAATATGTATTATACGTCTAAACCCGCAAAAATACAAGCAACAGCGCCGATTTTGGTGTGGCTAAAGCGCTTGGGCCACATGGCTCGTAGCTCCGCAGATCTTTTCCAAAATAAAAACTGGCCATAAAATCGCTAATTTTTTTACTGCCGGTTTAAGTATGGACATTTTGGTGCGGGCGGCGGGATTTGAACCCGCACGCCTTGCGGCACAAGAACCTAAATCTTGCATGTCTGCCATTCCATCACGCCCGCATCTCCACCGCTTCGGGATTGGCCACAAGACCAATCCCGATACACTATGCTGAAAGACCCTCCCATAAAATCCCATGTTTTTTCTTCACAGTGGCTCTCCTCCTGTCGGAATAGGTGCCTCTGTCGCCTTGTCACCCTTGTCGCTTTAGTATATCACGCCGACGCAGACCCGTCAATCAGATCCGCAAAGCCCACGGGGCCGCGGGACTGCAAACAGGACCCACTATATGTCATGGTGCGCCACAACATATAGCGGGTCCTTGTGTTTTCGAAAGCCGGGCCGTGCCCTGGGCTGCGTTTAGACGAGCTCAAGGACCGCCATCTCGGCGGCGTCGCCGCGGCGGGGACCAAGGCGCGTCAGACGGGTGTAGCCGCCGTTGCGGCCGGCATAACCGGGCGCCGTCGTGTCGAAGAGCTTCTTCACGGCGTCTTCCTTTGTGATGAAAGCCAAGGCGGCGCGGCGTGTGGCGAGCGTGTTTTGCTTGCCCAAGGAGATCATCTTCTCCACCAGGGGGCCCACTTCCTTCGCCCGGGTGACCGTGGTCTCGATCCGCCCGTATTCGATCATATTCGTCACCATCGCGCGCAGCATTGCCTTGCGCTGGTCCGTGGTGCGTCCCAATTTTCTTGGCATTGTAATGCCCTCCCTCATGGGTGGTATCATCGCCGCCCGATCCCCGGGGGCGCGTCGGTTGCGCTGAGCCGGAAGACTCAAAGCTCCTCGATGGCCAGAGACAATCCCATCGCCGACAACTTGTTGATGACTTCCTCCAGCGACTTGCGGCCGAGGTTTCTTACCTTCATCATGTCCGCCTCCGTCTTGCCCACCAGGTCCTCCACGGAATTGATGCCGGCGCGCTTGAGACAGTTGAAACTGCGCACAGACAGGTCGAGCTCTTCAATCGTCATCTCCAGCACTTTGTCCCGGTGGGACTCCGCCTTCTCCACCACCGTGGAGCGGCTGCCCACATTGTCGGACAGGTCGGCAAAGAGCATCATATGGTCCGACATGATCTTGGCGCCCAAACTCACGGCATCCCGCGCCGAGATCGTACCGTCTGTCCAGACCTCCAGCGTAAGCATGTCAAAATCCGTCATGTGACCCACGCGCGTGTTGCCCACCGTGTAGTTCACCTTGAGCACCGGCGTGTAGATCGAATCGATCGGAATGAGCCCGATCACCGACTGGGCCGGCTTGTTGCGTTCGGCGGACACATACCCGCGGCCCCGAGACAATGTGAGCTCCATCTCCAAGCTGGCGTCCGGTCCCAGCGTGGCAATGTGAAGTTCCGGGTTTAAAATCTCCACCTCGCCGTCGCTTTTGATGTCGCCCGCGCGCACCACGCCTTCCCCGTGCGCCTCGACATAGATCGTCTTTGTCCCGGGACTGTGCAGCCGCGCCGTGATGCCCTTGATATTGAGCACAATCTCGGTCACGTCCTCCTTGACGCCCGGAATGGTAGAAAACTCGTGTTGTACGCCGGCGATCTTCACCGTGGTCACCGCCGTACCGGGCAGAGACGAGAGCAAAATGCGCCGCAGCGAATTGCCCAGCGTCGTCCCATAACCGCGCTCCAAAGGTTCCACAATGAATTTGCCGTACGACGGATCCTCTTGGTTTTCCATGCATTCAATGCGCGGCTTTTCAATTTCTATCATGAAGCATATAACCCTCCTTCAGCCAGACAACGGAGCGGCCGGACGGCCACACACAGCGATTTCGGCTCTCGCAGCCCCCACCGGCGCCTCTTACTTGGAATACAACTCGACAATGAGATGTTCTTCCACGGGAAGGTCAATGTCATCGCGCTCCGGCACGCCGGTGACCGTGGCGGTAAAGGCTTCCCTGTCAAAATCCAGCCACTTGGGCGGCACACGCGAGGCGTTGTTCTCAAGAGAGGTCTTGATCTTGTCGATGCTGCGGCTCCGAGTGCGAAGCGCCACCACATCGCCCGTCTTGATAAGGGCGGATGGGATGTTTACCTTGTGCCCGTTCACCGTAAAATGTCCGTGGCCCACGAGCTGGCGCGCCTCGGGGCGCGACATGGCAAAACCCAGCCGATACACCACGTTGTCCAGGCGGGACTCCAAAATCCGAAGCAGATTTTCGCCCGTGACGCCCTTGGCCTTGGCCGCCATGTCAAAATACTTCTCGAACTGGCTCTCCAGCACGCCGTAGTAGCGGCGCGTCTTCTGCTTCTCGCGGAGCTGGAGGCCGTATTCGGAATTCTTTTTGCGGCCCTGCCCGTGCTGTCCGGGCGGATAGGCGCGGCGCACGATGCTGCATTTATCGGAATAACAGCGGTCGCCTTTCAAAAAGAGCTTCTGCCCCTCGCGGCGGCATTGACGGCAAACCGCGTCCACATATCTTGCCATAGTCTCTCTCCTCCTGCCTTTACACGCGCCGTCTCTTGGGCGGACGGCAGCCATTGTGGGGGATCGGGGTCACGTCTTTGATCAGGCTGACCTCAAGCCCCGCGGCCTGCAGCGCGCGGATCGCCGCCTCGCGGCCCGAACCCGGCCCCTTGACGTACACCTCGACAGTCTTAAGCCCGTGCTCCATCGCCGCGCGCGCGGCGGTCTCCGCCGCCATCTGCGCCGCGTACGGCGTCGATTTGCGGGAGCCGCGGAAGTTGAGCGACCCGGACGAACACCACGAGAGGGCGTTGCCCGACAGGTCTGTGAGCGTCACCATCGTGTTGTTGAAGGAGGAGCGGATATGCGCCGCGCCTTTCTCAATGTTTTTTCTCTCACGGCGCTTGCGCGAAACCGTGCGTTTTGCCTTTGGTGCTGCCATGCCTCTTCCTCCTTACTTCTTCTTGTTGGCAATCGTGCGCTTCGGACCCTTGCGGGTGCGCGCGTTGGTCTTTGAACGCTGCCCGCGCACCGGCAAACCCCTGCGGTGACGCAGGCCCCGGTAGCTTCCGATCTCGATGAGGCGCTTGATGTCCATCGCTACGTCGCGGCGCAGGTCGCCTTCCACGTGGTATTCTTTTTCGATGATCTCGCGCAGGCGCGCGGTCTCCTCCTCGGTGAGGTTCTTGACACGGGTCTCCGGGGGCACGCCCGTCGTCTTCAAAATGCCGCTGGCCGTCTTGCGCCCGATGCCGTAGATGTGCGTGAGTCCGATATCGATCCGTTTGTCGCGGGGCAGGTCCACGCCGGCAATACGCGCCATACTTGCTGCACCTCCATAGTACCTTGTTGCCGCGAAGCGGCAACAGAAAACAAGAATTTGGGTTGTGGGTTGCAGGTGCAACCCACGTTAGTGCCTTGTTGCCGCGAAGCGGCAACAAAAAACAAGAATTGGGGCTGTGGGTTGCAGGTGCAACCCACATTAGAATGATACGATAACTAACTAGCCCTGCTTTTGTTTGTGTTTGGGGTTTTGACAGATCACCATCACGCGGCCATGCCGCTTGATGATCTTACACTTCTCACACATGGGCTTCACACTGGGTCTGACTTTCATGTCGGCTGCCTCCTTTTCTACTTGCTCCGCCAGGTGATCCGTCCGCGCGACAAGTCGTAGGGCGACATCTGCACCGTGACTTTGTCGCCGGGCAGAATGCGGATGAAATTCATGCGGAGCTTGCCCGAAATGTGGGCCAGAATCTTGTGTCCGTTTCCTATGTCCACGGAGAACATGGCGTTCGGCAACGCATCCAAAACGATCCCTTCGGCTTCGATCATGTCGTCTTTCGCCACGTGGATTCCTCCTCTTTTCCCACCGGCCTCGGAGGCCGCCGTGTTGATGTTACATATAGCGTCGGCTGTCTTTATCTCTGTCCTCTCACCCGGGCCCGGCGCCGGGATCCTCCGGGTGTGCGCTCTCGTCTTCAAAATCCGCCAGCGCGCGGCGCAGCTCGTTGTTGGTCACTTTCTCGCCCGCCCGGATCTTGCCCGCTGCGCGGGCGTCCGACGACGTCACAAAGACAACGTGCTTGCGCTTCTTCCGCTTGGGTGTTTCCACCCGCCGACGGCGCCCGTCGGCCAGAATGACGTATTCTTCGTCGATGTCCAATATAAAAAACAATCCTCCGGCGTCATGACCGCGCAGAGACCGGACTATGTCGGAGGCCTTCATGGATCACTCTTCCTCTTGCCAGGCGGTGAGCCGCTCCGGCTCCCCGCGGGTGATGAGCACGGTGTGCTCATAGTGGGCCGACAGCCGTCCGTCCCGCGTCACGACGGTCCACCCGTCGGACAGGACCCGCACGGCAAAGCCGCCTGCGTTTACCATCGGTTCGATGGCCAGCGTCATGCCGGGCAGCAACCTCGGCCCTCGGCCGGGCGGCCCGAAATTTGGCACGTCCGGGTCCTCGTGGAGCTGTGCGCCCACACCGTGGCCGGTGAAAGCCCGCACCACCGAAAACCCGTTTGCCTCCGCATGCTGCTGGACGGCGTGGGAGATATCCGACACGCGGGCGCCTTCGCGCGCCGCGGCGAGCCCTTTGTAAAAACAGGTTCGCGTCTCCCGGATGAGCTTCAGCGCCTCCTCGGACACCCGCCCCACCGGGAAAGTGGCCGCCGCGTCGCCGTGAAACCCGTCCAGATAAGCGCCCGCGTCAACGCTCACGATGTCCCCCTCCCGGAGGACGCGCGGACCGGGGATGCCGTGGATGACCTCCTCGCCCACCGACACGCAGGCAGAGGCGGGGAAACCCCGGTACTGCAGAAACGACGGCACGGCGCCGGCCTTTTGGATGGTCTCGCGCACCACGCTATCTATCTGCTCCGTTGTCACGCCGGGGGCTACCATACGGCGAGCCGCCCGCAGCGCCTGCCCCGTGACCGCGCCGGCCCGGCGCATGGCGCCTATCTCCCGCGCGGATTTGATTTGGATCACGACAGCGCCTCCAGCACTTCCAGGCAGTGCTCCGTGACCTTCTCGATGGCGTCCCGCGCCGCGACGACCCGCAGCAGGCCGCGCGATTCGTAGTGGCCTTTCAGCGGTTCCGTGTTCTCGTGGTAAGTGATGAGCCGCGCGCGCACCACCGCCGGAACATCGTCGTCGCGCTGGTAGAGCTCTCCGCCGCAGCTGTCACAGACGCCCTCGACGGCGGGGGGATTCACTTGCACATGGTAGGTGTTCCCGCACAGGCGGCAGGAGCGCCGCCCCGCCATGCGCCGTTCGATGTCTTCGTCCGGCACTTCGAGGCTGAGCACCGCCTGCACCGTCACGCCAATGCCGTCCAGCGCGACGGCCTGGGCGATCGTGCGCGGGAAACCGTCCAAAATGAAGCCCCGGGCGCAATCCGGCGCGGCGAGACGTTCCCGGACGATACCGACCATCACTTCATCCGGCACCAGCTGCCCGGCGTCGATGTAGCTCTTGGCGGCCAAACCCACCTCGGTGCCCTGGCGCATGGCCTCGCGCAGGATGTTGCCCGTGGAAACGGCGGGGATACCGAGCCGGCGGCTGAGCACTTCCGCCTGCGTGCCCTTGCCCGAACCGGGCGAACCCAGCAAAACAATGTTCATGGCAAACCCTTTCTGCCGCGCTGCAGCTTTATTCCAGGAAGCCCTTGTAGTGGCGCATGAGCATCTGGGACTCGATGGCCTTGACCGTCTCCAGCGCCACGCCGACGACGATGAGCAACGAAGTGCCGCCCAGCGCCAAATTGAGGTTTGGGAAGGCGATGCCCATGACAGCCGGCATCACGGCGATGACGCCAAGGAAGATAGCGCCGAAGAGCGTCACCTTGTAGAGCACCTTCCGGATGAAGTCGGCGGTGGGCTTGCCCTGGCGGAAACCGGGAATGGAGCCCCCGTTTTGCTTGAGGTTGTTCGACACCTCGATGGGGTTGAACTGCACGGAGGTGTAAAAATAGCTGAACGCAATGATGAGCAGAAAGTACACGACGTTGTAGAGCACCGACTGCGAACCAAACCACGAGAGTTTGTCGCCCGCGCCGAAGAAGGCCGCGATGGTGGACGGAAACGCCGTAATGGAACTGGCGAAGATGATGGGCATGACGCCCGACATATTGACCTTGAGCGGCAGATAGGTGCTCTGCCCGCCGTACATCTTGCGCCCGACCACCCGTTTGGCGTACTGCACCGGGATGCGCCGTTCAGCATTTGTGATGAAGACGACAAAGGCCACCACCGCGGCCATTCCGATGAGAATGAGCGGCACAAAGATCCACGAGAGCTGCCCCTGCGTGATCTGCAGGATGATCCGTCCGATCGCGTTCGGGCCGCGGGAGACGATGGAGGCAAACAGGATGATGGAGATGCCGTTTCCGATGCCGAACTCGGTGACCTGCTCGCCGAGCCACATGATGAAGGCCGAACCGGCCGTGAATGTCAGGATGATGATGGAGGCCGTGAAGAACGAGTGGTCGGACACCGCGTACGCGGTGCTGCCGTCGGCCATCTGGATCGGCTGGTTGCGCAGCAACATGTAGTAGGAGAAGCCCATGAGCAGCCCCAACGCCACAGTGGCATACCGGGTGATGGCGGCGATCTTCTTGCGGCCCTCCTCGCCGCCCTCTTTCTGCAGCCGCTCCAGCGCCGGGATGCCGACGGTGAGGAGCTGCATGATGATGGAGGCGTTGATGTAGGGCTGGATGGAGAGGGCAAACACCGTCGCCTGCGAGAAGCTGCCGCCCGACATCATGTCGATGAGACCCAGCATGGTGTTCGAGAGCTGCGAACTGAAGAGCTGTGAGAGCACGGTGGAGTCGATGAACGGCACCACGATGTTGGCGCCGAAGCGATAGACAAGCAGGATGAACAGCGTGAAGATCATCTTGTTGCGCAGGTCGCGGATGCGCCACGCGTTTCTCAATGTCTCAAGCATCGCCTACACCACCTCCGCCTTCCCGCCGAGCGCCTCGATACGGGCGACCGCGCTCGCCGAGAAGGCGCGCGCGCGGATGGTCAGCCGCTTTGTCAGGTCGCCCTGCCCCAGCACCTTGACGCCGTTTTCACATTTGCGGACGATGCCGCGTGCGAGCAGTTCGACTTCAGAGACGACGGCGTCGTCGTCAAAGACCTCGAAGGCCGAGAGATTCACGATGGCCGGCGGCTTTGCAAAGATATTGACAAAACCCCGCTTCGGCAGACGGCGGGCCAGCGGCATCTGTCCGCCTTCAAACCCGCGCTTGCGCGAGTACCCGGACCGTGCCTTCTGCCCCTTGTGACCGCGGCCGGAGGTCTTCCCGTTGCCGGACCCGTGGCCGCGTCCCACCCGAAAGCGCTCCTTCACGGCGCCCGGTACGGGGGACAATTCACTGAGTTTCATGGTGGTTTCCTCCCTCACGCCTCACTGGTCACCCGGATGAGGTAACCGATGTGGGCGATTTTCCCCCGTGTGGCCTCGTTGTCGGGCTGCACCGTCGCATGGCCGATGCGCCGCAGACCCAGGGAATGCGCCGTGGCGATGTGCGAATCCTTTCGTCCGGTCAGGCTTTTGACCAGGGTGATCCGCAGTTTGGCCGCCTCGTTTGCCTTGGTCGCCATAGATAAGCCCTCCCTATTTCAGAATACTGCCGGGGGAACGGCCGCGCACCCTGGCAACCTCCTCCAGACTTTTGAGGGATTTGAGCCCCTCCATGGTGGCCGTGACGACGTTCTGCGGGTTGTTGGAGCGCAGGCACTTGGTCCGCACGTCGTGGATCCCCGCCATCTCCATGACGGCGCGCACCGGACCGCCGGCGATGACGCCGGTCCCCTGCGCGGCCGGCTTGATGACGACCCGGCCGGCACCGAACTTGCCGAGCACCTCGTGCGGGATGGTCGTGCCCTTGAGATTGATCACCACAAGATTCTTCTTGGCGTCTTCGATGCCCTTCCGGATGGCGTCGGGCACTTCGGACGCCTTGCCCAGACCGAACCCCACGGTGCCGTTGCCGTCCCCGACAACCACCAGCGCGGAAAATTTGAAAATACGACCGCCCTTGACCGTCTTGGACACGCGATTCAGCGCCACCACTTTTTCGCGAAGTTCCACGGCCTGGGAATCGATCTTGGAATTTTGCGGCATACGTTTTCCCTCCCAATGGAATGGGCCGCCCTCTCCCCCGCGCCCGACGGCCGCCGGAACAGGGCCCATTTGTTGTCAATCGGTCCGTCTGTCAGCCGCCCTCACGCGGCGGCCAAACTCCGCTCAGAACTTGAGCCCGCCCTCGCGGGCGCCGTCGGCCAATTCTTTGACGCGCCCGTGGTAGAGGTACCCCCCACGGTCGAACACGACCTCGGAGACGCTCTGTTCTTTGGCGCGCGCCGCGAGCAGTTTGCCCACCTCCCGGGCCGCCGTCTTGCCGCTGCCGGACGCCTCGACCGCTTTGTCCTGAGACGAGGCGGCGGCCAAGGTCCTGTGCGCGGTGTCGTCGATGAGCTGCGCATAGATGTGATGCAGGCTGCGAAATACGTTGAGGCGCGGCCGTTGGGCGGTGCCGCTGATGACGGCGCGCACTCTCTTATGGCGCTTTTGCCGCTGCTTGTTGGTATTGGGCCTCGAGACCATGTTGGCGCACCTTCCTTATTTCTTCTTGCCGCCCGTCTTGCCTTCCTTGCGGCGGATAACTTCGGCGGCGTACTTGATGCCCTTCCCCTTGTAGGGCTCGGGCGGGCGTTTCTCGCGCACCTCCGCGGCAAACTGCCCGACTTTCTGCCGGTCGCAGCCGGAGATGACCACCCGGTTCGGAGCGGGCACTTCGATCGACACGCCGTCGATCTCCTCCACGATCACCTGGTGCGAATAACCCAGGTTCATGATGAGCTGCTTGCCTTGTTTCTGCGCGCGGTAACCCACGCCGTTGATCTCCAGATCTTTTTTGAAGCCCACGGTCACACCCGTGACCATGTTGTTGAGCAGCGCCCGGGTGAGACCGTGCAGCGCCTTGTGGCGCTTGGCCTCGGAGGGCCGCTTTACATGATAGACATTTTCCTCCCGCTCGAGGATCATCTCGGGGTGGAGGACCTGTGTCAAAACGCCCTTCGGACCCTTGACCGTCACCCGGTTGCCCGGCTCGACCGTCACATCGACGCCGGCGGGGACGACAATGGGCATTCTGCCGATACGTGACATGTTGTTTCCTCCCCCTTACCAGACAAAGGCCAGCACTTCGCCGCCCACATGTTCGGCGCGCGCTTTCCGGTCCGTCATAATGCCTTTGGATGTCGAAACGATGGCGATGCCGAGCCCGCGCAGCACGCGCGGCATCTCGTCGGCGCCGGCGTATACGCGCAGGCCAGGCTTCGAGACCCGGCGCAGGCCGGTGATGGCTTTTTCTTTGCCGCCCACATACTTGAGCGTGACGCGCAAAACGCCCTGCCCGCTGTTGGCGATGTGCTGGACATTTTTTACATAGCCCTCTTCGAGCAAAATGTCGGCGACGGAACGCTTTAAGTTGGACGCGGGGATATCGACCGTGTCGTGCCGCGCCGCATTGGCGTTGCGAATGCGGGTGAGCATGTCGGCCACGGGATCGGTGATTTGCATCTTGTTACCTCCTTTGGCGCGAGAGGTATACAGGCGGCCGGTTTTTCGGCGGACGCGCCGCCGGAACCTCTTCCCCCTGGACCCTTAAGTCGGCGGGTATTCATCAAAATCGGGCGACCCCCGGACAAGGCGCTCAGCAGACATATCGAAGCCGCCGTCACCAGCTGGCTTTTCTGACGCCGGGGATCTGACCCTTGTAGGCCAGGTTTCTGAAGCAGATGCGACAGACGCCGAAGTCGCGCAAATACGCGTGCGGCCGGCCACAGATCGAACAGCGGTTGTAGGCGCGGCTGGAGAACTTCGGCGGACGCTGCTGCTTTAAAATCATGGATTTTTTGGCCACGGTCCTTCCCTCCCCTGATGTGGGTTGCACCTGCAACCCACATCCCAAATTCTTGTTTTTTGTTGCCGCTTCGCGGCAACAAAGTACTAAACAGTGCGGGCAAACGGCGCCCCCAGCAGGGAAAGCAGCTCGCGGCCCTCTTCGTCGGTCTTGGCGGTGGTGCAGATGACAATGTCCATGCCGCGGATCTTGTCGATCTTGTCGTATTCGATCTCCGGGAATATGAGCTGTTCTTTGAGCCCCAGCGCATAGTTGCCGCGCCCGTCGAAAGCGTCCGGGCTGATGCCGCGGAAATCGCGGACGCGGGGCAGCGCCACATTGAGCAGACGGTCTAAAAATTCCCACATGCGGGAGGCGCGCAACGTCACTTTGACGCCCACCGGCATCCCCTCGCGCAGCTTAAAATTCGCCACCGATTTGCGGGCCCGCGTCACCACGGCCTTTTGGCCGGTGATCCGCGTGATGTCCGCCACCACGGCGTCCAACGCCTTGGCGTTGTCGCGGGCGTCGCCGCAGCCGACGTTCACGACGATCTTGTCGACGCGCGGGAGCTGCATGGGGCTTTTGTAGGAGAACTTCTTCATGAGCGCCGACGCGATCTCTTTGTCATATCTCTCTTTTAAACGTGCCATGATGCCATCCGCACCTCCTTCGTCAAATGGTGTCGCCGCAGTGCTTGCACACGCGATCCTTGGTGCCGTCCAGATTCAGCACGTGCGCGGCGCGGGTGGGCTTTTTGCACTTCGGGCAGACATGCATCACCTTGCAGGCGTAGAGCGGGCTCTCCTTCTTGATGATGCCGCCGGGGTCGGTCTGCCGGCGGGGTCTTGTGTGCCGCGTCACAATGTTGACGCCCTCCACAATGACTTTGCCGACCCGGGGGAGGGTGGAGAGCACTTTGCCTTGCCGCCCCTTGTCTTTCCCAGAGAGCACGACCACCGTGTCCCCCTTGCGGATATTCAGACTGTTCATATTTTTCACCTGTTTTCTGTGGCGGAGGGCTTTTCCCCCCGCGTATTCCCCGGGTTCTTCCCCCGGGCGTCGTCTTTGTCCCGCTTGGGGCTCACGCGCGGGATCAGAGTACCTCCGGCGCCAGGGACAGAATCTTCATATAGTCCTTGTCGCGCAGCTCTCTCGCCACCGGGCCAAAGATGCGCGTACCTCTCGGGTTTTTGTCATCGCGGATGATGACCGCCGCGTTGTCGTCAAACCGGACATGGGTGCCGTCGCTGCGGCGCACACCGAACGAGCTGCGCACGATGACCGCCTTGACCACCTCTCCCTTTTTTACAACGCCGCCCGGCGCCGCCTTGCGCACCGACGCGACGATGACGTCGCCCACATTGCCGTAGCGGCGGGAAGAACCGCCCAGCACGCGGATGCATTTGATCTCCTTGGCGCCGGTGTTATCGGCCACCCGGAGCCTGGTTTCCTGCTGAACCATAGAAAGTTTCCCCCTTTATCCGAACGCGCTCGGTTACCGCGCCTTTTGCACGATCTCCACAAGGCGCCAGCGTTTGTCCTTTGACAGCGGACGGGTCTCCATCACACGCACTTTGTCGCCCACGCGGCACTCGTTGCGCTCGTCGTGCGCCTTCAGCTTGTACGTGCTCTTGACGATCTTCTTGTAGAGGGGGTGGCGCACACGGTCCTGGATGGCCACCACAATGGTCTTGTCCATCTTGTCCGAGACGACCACGCCCATGCGGGTCTTACGGAAGTGGCGCTTCGCCTCTGTCTCGGCCGGCTGTGTCTCGGCGGCCTGCGGCTCGGAAACGGCCGCTTCCGCCGTCATGATCTCTTCGCTCATTTATTCACAGCCTCCTTCAATTGCTCCTCGCGCAGCTGCTCCGCGCGCAGGATGGTTTTGACGCGGGCAATGTCGCGCCGGACGTCGGCGATGCGAATGGGGTTTTCCAGTTGGTTGGTGGCGTGCTGCATCCGCAGGTTGAACAGGTCTTTTTTGAGGTCCGCCAGCTTGCGGTCCAGTTCCGCGGGGGACAGTTCGCGCAGCTCCTTCGCTTTCATCATTGCTCACCGCCTGACGCGATTTCCGTCTCGGCGCGAAGCACAAACTTGCACTTAATCGGCAGTTTGTAGGAGGCGAGACGCATGGCCTCGCGGGCCACTTCCTCGCTCACGCCGGCAATTTCAAACATGACACGACCGGGCTTTACCACCGCCACCCAGTATTCGGGGGAGCCTTTGCCGGAACCCATGCGGGTCTCGGCCGGTTTTTCGGTGACCGGTTTGTGGGGAAAAATTTTGATCCACACCTGCCCGCCGCGGCGGATATAACGGGTCATGGCGATACGGGCGGCCTCGATCTGATTGGAGGTGATCCAAGCCGGCTCCAACGCCATGAGGCCGAACTCGCCGTGGCTCACGGTGTTGCCGCGCAGGGCCTTGCCCTTCATCCGGCCGCGCTGTACGCGGCGATATTTGACACGTTTGGGTAACAACATTTAACGGGGACCTCCTTCCCTCGGGGGGGTGCCGGGGCGCGGGCCGCCACCTTGGCCACCGCTGAAGCCGCCCGGGCGCGGGCCGCCGCCTTGGCCGCCGCCAAAGCCGCCCGGGCGCGGGCCGCCCTGGCCACCGCTGAAGCCGCCGGGGCGCGCACCGCCCTGACCGCCGCCGGGACGCGGGCCGCCACCCTGGCCGCCGCTGAATCCACCGGGACGCGAACCACCGCCCTGGCCGCCGCCGAAGCCGCCGGGACGCGGACCACCCTGACCGCCGAAGCCGCCGGGACGCGGGCCGCCGCCCTGGCCGCCGCCGAAGCGCGGGCCGCCGCCCTGCCCGCCGCCGAAGCCGCCGGAACGTCCGCCGCCGCCCCAGCCGCCGGAGCGCGGGCCGCGGTCACGCCGGTCGCCGGAGCGCGGGCCGCGGTCACGCCGGTCGCGCCGGTCGTCGCGGGGGCGGGGCGCCTCGATCGTGCGGGACCCCATGCGGTTGCCCACGCTGAGCACTTCGCCCTTGTAAATCCAAACCTTCACGCCGAGACGACCGTATGTGGTCTTGGCCTCGGCGAAACCGTAGTCGATGTCGGCGCGCAGCGTCTGCAGGGGGATAGTCCCCTCGTGGTAGTGCTCGACGCGCGCGATCTCCGCGCCGCCCAAACGGCCGGACACGCAGGTCTTGATACCGCGCGCGCCGAGGCGCATGGAGCGCTGCATGGCCTGCTTCATGGCCCGGCGGAAAGAGATGCGCTTTTCGAGCTGCTGCGCAATGTTTTCCGCCACGAGTTGGGCATTCATGTCGGGGCTTCTGACCTCGACGATGTTCAGCGCCACCGGCTTTTTGATCATGCCTTCGAGCTTGGCGCGCAGTTTTTCAATGTCCTGCCCCTGACGGCCTATTACGACGCCCGGCCGGGCGCAGTGCAGGAAGACGCGCACGCGGGTGCTGTCCCGCTCGATTTCGATGCGGGGAATCCCGGCGCTCCGAAGCGTGTTTTTCAGGTATTCGCGGATTTTATAATCCTCCAGCAGCAGCGCGCCCACCTTGTCATTGGGGGCATACCAGCGGGAGTCCCATCCTTTGATGACGCCGACACGCAGACCGTGCGGATTGACTTTCTGTCCCATACCCTGCCCCCTTATTCCTTCTCGCGCACAGCCACGGTGATGTGCGACGTTCGTTTGAGAATGCGGAACGCCCGCCCCTGGGCGCGCGGACTGATGCGTTTGAGCGTGGGCCCCGGGCCGACGAGCACCTCGGACACCACGAGGCTGTCGGTGTCCATCTCGAAGTTGTTCTCGGCGTTGGCGCACGCGCTGCGCAATACCTTGAGCAGGGGCTCGGAGGCCGCCTTGGGCGTGTGTTTTAAAATGGCCTGCGCCGTCTTGGCGTCCTTACCGCGGATGAGTTCTCCGACGATCTGGACCTTGCGCGGCGAAATGCGTAGATAGCGCAGATGCGCTCTGGCTTCCATACGGCTTCCTCCTTACTTGCCCGACGTCTTGCTGCCCGCGTGACCCCGGAAGGTGCGCGTGGGGGCAAATTCGCCCAGCTTGTGGCCCACCATGTCCTCGGTGACGTACACCGGCACATGCTTGCGGCCGTCATGCACCGCGATGGTGTGCCCGACAAATTCGGGGAAAATCGTGGAGGCGCGGCTCCAGGTCTTCAGCACTTTTTTGTCCCCTTTGGCGGAGAGTTCCCGCACACGCTTTAGGAGCTCGGGCGCCACATAGGGGCCTTTCTTTACGCTTCTGCTCATGTTTTGTCCTCCCCTATCACTTGGCGCCCCGGCGCTTGACGATGAACTTGTCGGTGAGATTCTTTTTCTTGCGGGTCTTGTAGCCGAGCGTGGGCTTGCCCCACGGGGTCACCGGGCCGGCGCGGCCGATGGGGCTCTTGCCCTCGCCGCCGCCGTGCGGGTGATCGACGGGGTTCATGACGCTGCCGCGGACCGTGGGCCGCCAGCCCATGTGGCGCTTGCGGCCGGCCTTGCCGATCTGCACGTTTTCGTAGTCGATGTTGCCGACCTGGCCGATGGTGGCGCGGCAGTTCATGCGCACGTAGCGCACCTCGCCGGACGGGAGCCGAACCTGGGCCATCTTGCCCTCCTTGGCCATGAGCTGGGCCGCGGTGCCCGCGCCGCGCGCGATCTGGCCGCCCTTGCCGGGGTAGAGCTCGATGTTGTGGATAAAGGTGCCGAGCGGAATGGCGCTGATGGGCAAGCTGTTGCCCGGCTTGATGTCCGCGCCTGTCCCCGACATCACCGCGTCGCCCACCTTGAGGCCGACCGGCGCCAAGATGTAACGCCGCTCCCCGTCTTCATACGCGAGCAGGGCGATGTTGGCGGAGCGGTTGGGGTCGTACTCCAGCGCCAGCACGGAGGCCGGGATATCGACCTTGTCGCGTTTGAAGTCGATGACGCGGTATTTGCGCTTGTGCCCGCCGCCGCGGTGGCGCACGGTGATGCGCCCGTAGCTGTTGCGGCCGGCCTTCCCGCGCAGCGCCTCCGTCAGCTTCCGCTCCGGCGGCTTTTTGGTCAGGTCCTCGAAAGAGAGCACCGACATGTGCCGCCGCGAAGGGGTCGTCGGCCGGAAATATTTGATGGCCATCTGCAAAACTCCCATCCTACAAACAATTTGTCTGCCGCCCGGGCCGCCCGGCCTCTTGGGCTATGTTTCGGATAACGCCGGCGCCTTACACCATACCCTCGAAGAATTCGATGGTCTTGGAGTCCGGCCGCAGGCGGATGATCGCTTTTTTCCAGGCGGAGCGGCGGCCGATGTGGGCGCCCTGCCGCTTTTCTTTGCCCTGCATATTGATGGTATTGACGCTCAGCACCGTCACGTCGAAGATCTCCTCCACGGCTTTGCGGATTTCGATCTTGTTGGCGTCGCGCGCCACTTCAAAGACGTATTTTTTCTGGTCCACGGCCTCCATCGAGCGCTCGGTGATGATGGGGCGCAGCAAGATGTCGTACGGCGTCTTCACTGGGCGTACACCTCCTCAATGCGGGTGACGGCGGCCCTGTCGAGGATGAGCACGCCGTGGCCCAGCAGGTCGTAGACGTTGATGATCCCGGCCAGCGTGGTCTTCACGCCCGGGATGTTGCGCGCGGAGAGGATGACCGACTCGCGCGGCTCCGGGATGACGACGAGGGAACGCTTGGCCTGCACGGGCAGCGCGCGCAAAAACGCGGCGAAGGTTTTGGTCTTGACCGCGTCGAGCCGCAGATCTTCGATGATCAGGATCTCGCCGGCCGCGGCCTTGGCCGACAGCGCGCTGCGGATGGCGAGCCGGCGCACTTTTTTGTTGACGGAATAGCGGTAGCTCCTCGGCTTCGGGCCGAGCGCCACGCCGCCGTGCGTCCACTGGGGGGACCGGGTAGACCCGTGACGAGCGCGCCCCGTCCCCTTCTGGCGCCAGGGTTTGGCGCCGCCGCCCGACACCTCGGAACGGGTCAGTGTGGACTGGGTGCCCTGCCGGCGGGCGGCCAGGTGGTGCCGCACCATCTCGTGCAGCGCGGCCCGGTTCGGCTCGATGCCGAACACGCCCTCCGACAGCTCGCACTCGCCTGTCTGGGCGCCGGACATGTCATATACATTGGCCTTGGGCATAGGTCACAACTCCTCCGCCGCGCCGGGCGCGGCCCTAGTAAAGTCCCGGTCTCGCGGCGTCTGGCCGGGGGACCGGTCGCCGGGATTGCCGCCTCCGCTCGGGGGCTGTTATCCGCTCAGGGGCCGTCAAAATAATCACTTGCGCAAGTGACGGTTTGGCGCTCCCGCTCAATTCTTGACGCTGTTGCGGAGATATACGAGCCCGCGCCTGGGGCCGGGCACGGCGCCGCGCACGGCGATGAGGTTCAGTTCCGGGTCGACCTTGACGACGTCAAGGTTCAAGATGGTGACCTGCTCGGCGCCCATGTGGCCCGGCATCTTTTTGCCGGGGAAGACGCGGGACGGGCTGGAGTTCGCGCCCATGGAGCCGGCGTGCCGGTGCACCGGGCCGCCGCCGTGGGACATGGCCCCCCGCGAGGCGCCCCACCGCTTGACGGCGCCCTGGTAGCCTTTGCCCTTGCTGACGCCGGTGCAGTCGACGCGGTCGCCCTCCGCAAACATGTCCGCCCGGATAACGTCACCCACGCCGTAGCCGTCGGCGCCGGAGAGTTTGAATTCTTTCAGGTGGCGCTTCAGCGCGACGCCGGCCTTGTTCAGGTGCCCCTGCTCGGGCTTTGTCAGCTTGCGCGCCTCCACGTCTTCGAAGCCGAGCTGCAAGGCGCTGTAGCCGTCTTTTTCCCCGACCTTCTTCTGCACGACGACGCAGGGCCCGGCTTCGATGACCGTGACCGGGATGACCCGGCCGCTCTCGTCAAATATCTGTGACATCCCGACCTTGCGGCCGATGATCGCCTTGTCCATACCAGTTCCTCCTACCGACAAAACATGAACGTTTCATTGGGTGCTCCTCGCCGCCGCCAAGCGCGGGGGCATGGGAGAAAGCCCTTATTTAATTAAAGTTTGATCTCGATCTCGACGCCCGCCGGCAGTTCCAGGGCCATCAGGGACTCGACGGTCTTCTGCGAGGGTTTTAAAATGTCGACGAGCCGCTTGTGGGTGCGCCGCTCAAACTGCTCGCGGCTGTCTTTGTATTTGTGTACGGCGCGCAAGATAGTGACGATCTCCTTGTGCGTCGGCAGGGGCACGGGGCCGGAAACCCGGGCGCCGGTGCGTTTTGCCGTCTCCACAATGCGCTCGGCCGACTGGTCGACCAACTGGTGGTCGTAGGCTTTGAGCCGGATGCGGATCATTTCCTTCGCGGGTGCTGCCATGGTGGGGACCCCTCCTTTTTCGTACTGCGGCGCCGCAAGGCCCCGCGCACGGATGAGAAATACTGTACGCCCCGCCGGGTGTGTCGCGCCGCCCCTGCAAAAAAGCCGGCGTCCCCGTTCTTCCCAGGCCAGGCCGACCTTCTGGGACAAGCGGTAAAACCCCTTGCCCCGCAGTCTTTCTCAGCCGCCCGATTGTCGGACATACTCCGCGGAAGTGACCAGCCGGCAGGCTGCAATCTCCCGCTTCATCGCAAGCTGCGCCCAAACAAGCGCCCATATATCATACTCCATATGAAATTGCTTGTCAAGGTATATTTGCCGATTTTTCTGGAAATTTTCCTTCTCTTCCGCATTACTATTAAGTCGAGTGAAAACAAGAACGATATGTTAATTGTTCCAAAACAACGACAAGCGCCCGGTGTAGGTTTACACCGGGCCGGCG
Source organism: Oscillospiraceae bacterium (assembly GCA_031265355.1). NCBI lineage: Bacteria > Bacillati > Bacillota > Clostridia > Eubacteriales > Oscillospiraceae > Oscillospiraceae bacterium. Next base: position 195,998 of record JAISCT010000047.1, read on the forward strand.
GTTTGGGGGCGCGGCCGCCCAAACCGGACCCATCCCACACGAAGGAAGCGCCGGCAAACCCGGTCTTCTTTCAATAATTAGGAGGTTTTTTGAAAGTATGCGGACACTCAAAAAGACCCTTGCCTTTGCCCTGGCGGCGCTGCTGAGTCTCTCTCTGCTGCCTGCAGCGGCCCTTGCAGCTGAATTTGGAGACACCGCCGGGCATTGGGCCGAGAGCGCCATCCGAACCTGGGCGGATCACGGCGTTCTCAACGGCACGAACGGCCAATTCAGGCCGAACGCGCCGATCACGAGAGCCGAGCTGGCGGCGGTAATCAACCGTGTGATTGGTTACAACGCCGCCGGTTCGAACGCTTTCTCCGACGTATCGGAGACAGATTGGTTTTATGGGGACGTGCTGAAGCTAAACACGGCCGGCGTCCTGCTCGGTTCCGGCGGCCGGGCGCGCCCCCAAGACAACCTGACCCGTGAAGAGGCGGCGGTGGTGATTGCGCGCGCGTTTGGCCTGGCAGGCAACGCCGGCGGCAATGATTTCCCCGACGCGGCCTCGGTATCCGACTGGGCGGCGGCGTCCGTGGGCGCGCTGAAGGCCCTTGGGTACCTGCACGGCGACACCGCCGGCCGTTTCCGGCCGCGGGCGAACATCACGCGGGCGGAGGTTGTGACGATTGTCGACAACTTCATAGCGGCCTACTACGCGGCGGCCGGTGAGCAGACCGGTTCCGTGACGGGCAACGCGGTGATCCGCGCCGACGGCGTGACGTTAAAGGACGCGACGATTGGAGGCGACCTTTACATCGCCGAGGGCGTCGGCGAGGGCACTGTTATTTTAGACGGCGTGACGGTATCCGGCGTCACGTACGTCCGCGGCGGCGGCCCGAACAGCGTCATCATCCGCGGCGGCACGCATCTGGGGCGCGTCGTCATTGAGAAGTCCGAAACGGGCGTCCTGCGCGTGGCTGTGGAGGGCACGGCGGCGGTACTCGAATCTCTGACGATTCTGGAGAGCGAGAGCGGCGTCGTCCTCGAAGGTCCGCTGCCCCGTCTGAGCATAGAATCGGGCAGCCACGTCACCCTGAAAAACGCGAAAACGGCCGACATTGAGATCTCCGGCAGCGACGCGGCGGTGACGGTTGAGAGCGGCACAACGGTGGATCGGATTGCCATCTCGGGCAACCGCGTCTCCGTCACGGGTCCGGGCAAGGTGACGGCGATTGCGGTGACCGCGGGCACGGGCGTGACGATCACCGTCCCGAACGCGGCCGTGACGGTCTCCGAATCCGCCGGCGCGGTAACGACCGGCAACGGCGCGACGATTGAACCCGGCAAGACCGGCACCTCGCATCCCAACTCCACCACCACCCCCAGCGGCGGCGGCACCAGCAATCCCGGCGGCGGCGGCACCACCAACGCGGCGACGCCTGTGATTGATCCTACAACCCCTGCGGATCAGAATGTGGCGCAGGGCAATCCCGTGAGTCTGACCGTCGTCGCCACCGTCTCCGACGGCGGCACGCGGTCGTACCAGTGGTACCGCAACACCACAAACAGCAACCAAGGCGGCACAAAGATTGAAGGTGCGACAGCAGACAGTTACGATACGAGGATAGCGCCCGACGCCCAGGTTCTTTCCGTTACCTACTACTATGTGATCGTGACCAACACGAACAACGGCAAGACCGCGACCGCCACCAGCCGCGCCGCAGCGGTGACCGTCACAAGCGGCAGCAATCCCGAGCCCGGAGAGTTGCCGGCACCTGTGTTTGCACTCCATCCCACAGGCAGGACGGTTTTCGTGGGTGATCCGCCTGTACAGCTATCCGTAGGCATGGCCCCTATCGATGATGAGAACATCACACAGACGCTCCAGTGGTACGAGAGCGATGAACTTGATGCTGAGGGCGATGAGATCGAAGGTGCGATAGGTTACACGTACAACGCGCCGACCAGCGTGGCTGGCGAAACGTATTACTATGTTGTTGCAACCAACACAAGGGGCAGCGAAAGCAAAACGGCAATCAGCGCGCGCGCGGCCGTAACGGTGATTGAGCCAACAGCGACGATTACAATCACCGATACCACGCCGGCAGACTCAGAAATCCTGTATGTTGGATACATTACAAGCGCCCACGTACTCAGCGTGACTGCCACATTGAGCGGGACGGGAACATTGCGCTATCAGTGGTACAAAACGGCCAGCGCAACGCCCGGTGAAAATGACACCTCTCTGCTCGGAGCCACCACCGATACGCTCCAATTATCCGAAGAAGAACTCACCGCCGGCACATACTACTACTATGTGATTGTGAGCGATGCTGCTGAAAACGCGCGGCCGGCCAGCTCCCGTGTTGCGACAGTCGTTGTCAAAAATCCGGCGATTAAAATTACACAGCAGCCTCTCGCAGTCACCGCCGTCGCGGCAGGCACTCCTACTTCATCAACCACTTTGTCTGTCACCGCCGAAGTGGTCCCCAACACCCAGCCAATCACCTATCAATGGTACAAAGCGGTCGGTGCGACACCCGACGAAAATAGCGACACTTCGGTCGGAGAGCGAGGCACTGGTCTCACCGCTTCTTATGTGCTTCCAGCCCTTACGGAGGGTGATCATTACTATTATGTCAAGCTTGACTCCCGCAACGCAGCTACTGTCACGTCCAGCGTCGCGAAAGTCACCGTGGGCGCTGGGGCTGCTAGCGCCGAGGAATTGACCAATGCACTGGCAAATAATGATAACGCTATTATCGTCATTACAGGCAATGTAAGCACAACTGACACTTTGGCAATTCCGGAAGGCAAAACACTGGTCGTTGCCAAGGACCAAATCCTAACTAATACCAATGGCCTGACGATCAACGGTGAGCTGACGGTCGCCGACGGTGCGAGTGTGAAGACACAGGGCACTTTGACCATTGCCGAAGGCAGCACGCTGACGGTCTCCGATGAGGGCACTCTGGAGATCACGGATACCACCACAACATCAGGTAAGGGCACCATCTCTCTGGCAGACGACGCCAAACTGGATGTTATTGCCGAAAAAACCTTCACCGTAGCGGCGGACACCGCCCTGGAGGTGGGTAACGTCACGCTGGCAGGCACCGCCTCAGACCAGACTGGCACGGTCACGGTGGAGGGCATTCTGACAATCTCCAATGGAAAAACCCTGACAGTCGGAGAGTCTAACAAGAAAGCCGCATTGGAGATCAAAGGCACTTTGGATATCCCCTCAAACGCTGTACTGAAGACCGACACCACCGGCACTGCCACACTGGCCAACATCGCTATTCTGAACATCGGCGCGGGCGGTTCCCTAACGATTGACGGCATACTGGATGTCAATACCGCCACCCTGCAGCTCGCCAACGACGCCACTTTGGCGGTCGAGGGCGCGTTGAACCTCAATGAAAGCATCGCTCTGTCAACCGGTACACTCTCTCTGGATAAAGGTACCGTACAAGTTACCTCGGAGAAAACGCTGACCGTTGGATCCGGCGCCGGTCTGGTTGTCACAGCGGTGGAGGGTGGCAAAGCGGCGCTGAGCGGCGCCGTCGAGCTGGAGGCAGGCGCCGGTTTCGAGGTGGAAGAAGGCGCCGAACTGACGGTCACCGGTACGCTGACGACCAGCACGGATCTGACGGTCAACGGCACGTTGAAGCTCTCAGGCAGTAACACGCTGGATGTCAAAACAGACCTCACTCTGGGCGGCAAAGGCACGATTGACTTGGGTGAGAGCGGCAGTCTATCCTTTACCGATGCGCCATCCAAGACGCTGACAATTGGCGAAGACGCCACCCTAAAAGGATTGAAGACTTTCCCAGCAGGCGAAACCTTGATGGTTAACGGCACATTGGAGACCAAGGGTACTCTGACGGTTGACAGCACCGCATCGCTCAGAATTCCCGGTACGTTGGACGTTGCCGAAGCGACCACGCTGACAGGCAATGTTACGTTGCAAGGCGACGCTGCTGTTTTGGACCTCACGGCCAATCTGACCGTTTCGAAGAGCAGCGCCAGCACACTGACACTCCCGGCATCTCTCACGCTGAAAGGTTCCGGAACCCTGGCGCTAAGCAGCGAGAACGATCAGGCAAGCACAATCACTCTGCCGGCATCCGCTACCCTGACAATCTCGGAAGAGGCAACGCCGACAGTCAAAGACCTCACATTCACAGCCCTGACGGTTGCGGGCGAAGGTACCCTGACGATCGACGATGAGCTCACGCTGGGCAATGATAGCAAGTCCCTGACGGTGTCGGGCCATCTGGCGGCTAAGAGTATAACAGTCTCGGAAGATGCGTCGACTTCAGCCCTGACGGTCACAGGTTCCTTAGAAACCCCGGCGTTGACACTGAACGGAGACGCTGCCATCGCTGGCTCACTGACGCTGGTCACCCAGTCGTCCGATATCACTTTGACGATTGCCGCAGACAAGACCTTGACAATCGACGGTGAGGACGCCGTCTTAGTGATCGACAACAACGTTACACTAGACGGCAACGGTACGTTAAAAGCGACAGACGGAGGCGTCATCACACTGGCAAATGGCATTACCCTAGCGATCGAGGAGTCTGCGGAACCGACGATCGAAGCCGACCTGACCGTCGACGACCTGACAATTGACGGCAGCGGCTCGTTAACGGTTACAGGCGAGCTCACCGTAACGGCAGGCCACAAGCTGACAATCGCAGCGGGTGTAACGCTGATTGTCAACGGGGCCATCACCCCGGAAACTGAGGAGGAGGATTCTGAGTCTTCTATTTTGAGCCCCTCCGCAGCACCTGAGACATCCGCAATTGTCGAGGTTGCGACTGATGGCGCGCTGATCGTCGAAACACTTGTCGTAGCGGCAACAGAGAGCCTGGTTGTCAATACGGGCGCCTCCCTGACAATCACAGAGGCTTTGACAATCGGCAGCGAACTTACAATCGACGGAGACCTGATATTCGAAGACCAGACTACACTGACTGTCAACGACACTCTGACAATCGACGGTGAGGGCGAGAGCTACGACGGCGCCGTCCTGACCGTCAAGGGCGCTCTGACCGTCGACGGCAGCAGCTCCTTAGTATTTCTTGCGAACTCTACGTTGGCTGTCATCGGCACTCTGACAATCTCTGAAGACGCCACTCTGGATCTCTCCGCAGAGCATGTAGTCCTAAAGATCACTGTGGAGGATGAAGGTAAGAGTGATGACACCTCGAATGCCCTGTCGACTTCAGCGTCTCCGGACGATGCCGGCACGATTTATGTCGACGGCACCCTCCTCCTATTCGCCGGTTCGTATGCCATGAAAGACTTCTTCCCTCTGGCAGTCTCTTCTTCTGACGAACCAGCGACAGCAGAAGGCGTCATCATTGTGCTGAGTTCCACCGCCAAGTTGCTGGTGGTGGTCGAGCCTGTGGATCCTGAGGGAGAAGACATTGTAGCGCCTACTGCGGCCCCGACGTCCGTCGCATTGGTCGGCCCGTACGATGAGGAAAATTTTCCGTCTTTTATTACGCTGGCAACAGACGCTACCCTGACGATCATGACATCAAAGGCCACCTTTACACTGCACGGCAGCGCGACAATCAATCAGAACTGCACTCTGCTTTATCCTATGACGATTGAAGTAGGCGCGTCGCTCGTAGGCAAAACAGTTGAGCTCGTATTGAGAATCGGCGAGGATGCTAGCATCACTGACGCGAATGAGGGTCCGTTGGATGGTGCTGTCTCTGGCGATATTTTTACTTGGAACGGCAGCGCCTGGATAGAGTCTCCTAGCGAGGAACCACGTTAACCTTCTCCAAAACAGCATATACATCAAACAGGAGGGACCCTTTTGGGGGGTCCCTCCTGTTTGATGCGCGGACGTTGAAAACAGGCATGGTGTTTGCCGTGATTCTCCGCGGGTAATGGAGCAAAAGAGGAGCGGAGGATGCTCGGTGTGAAACGCCAACAGGAGTCGGAGGATTCCTCGAAGCTAGGGATACATGGTTCAGATGTGGCATCTGTTCGGCGGCGTTCCCATGGTTCCCCCTCCGCCGTGTTGGGATAAGATAAACTCAACCACACCTGCACTGAAGTGCAGGGGATGGTAAACGACTGAAAGTCGTATTTTCAGGCTAAAGCCAGTTGAAATATCGCACTGTAAGGCTTTTTATGCTGAAGCATTATTCCGT